>NZ_NOYS01000025.1:0-276412 GCF_002258475.1 Rhodococcus sp. 06-1460-1B | reverse complement strand
TGGTACTAATAGGCCGAGGACTTACCACAAAGAAGCTACGCGTCCACTGTGCAATATCTGAAACAACACACGAGTTGTTTGATAACACAACCGAATACAGGTCCAAGAACGAAACACCAACTCCCGACAGTATGTGGGGGATGTGTTCTCCGACTGAGACCGCTCGTGACACTGTTTCGCAGAGTTACGGCGGCCATAGCGGAGGGGAAACGCCCGGTCCCATTCCGAACCCGGAAGCTAAGCCCTCCAGCGCCGATGGTACTGCACTCGACAGGGTGTGGGAGAGTAGGACACCGCCGAACACAACGTGAACCAAACAACCCCCGACCATCACGGTCGGGGGTTGTTTGCATTCGAAACCAACACCAACACAACAGTATTCACCGCTCGCGCTGCTGAACGCGCAGGCATCCACACGTGCACCCCCCAGTCCCATCACTCGCCATACGGACCCCCCGTCCCCTCGCCCCAGGGCCGCGAACGCGAGCGCACTCGCCACACGCGAGCAGAACAGCGACACCACACTGCACGCACCTGACAAACGCGCGCGCATTCGCGAGGGGAACCGAGGACAGGACGGCCGAGTCGTCAGTGATGAAAACGGCAGGGGCACAGTGCACTACACGTACTGAGCCCAGTGATCGGGTGGATCAGGCGTGAACGGATTCGGCCTCGTCTGCAGAGACCTTCACGTCCCTGGGGTTCGCCAGAACAGTCTCTGCGGATCGTCCGCGAAGGGTTACTCGATCACCGAATTCCCAGCGGTCCGCTTCGTTCTTGGCAGCACCGTCTACCGCTGTCTTGGAAGCGAGTATCGCACCGGGAGCGCTCTTGGCCAGTTCCGATAATCGCGCAGCCTCGTTGACCGGATCGCCGATGACGGTGTACTCGAATCGCGACTTTGCTCCCACATTGCCGGCAACGGCTCGGCCGGCAGCAACGCCGACGGCTGCGCTGCACTCGGGAACTTCGACCAGCAATCGGCGGGCAATGGCACGTGCGGCCGAGAGTGCTGATCCGCAGTGATCCGGAATGTCGTTCGGTGCTCCGAAGATGGCGAGCGCCGCGTCGCCCTCGAATTTGTTGATGAAGCCGCCGTGTTCGTCCACCTCGTCGACGACGACGGCGAAGAAGCGGTTGAGCAGGTCAACCACCTCGGTCGGTGGTCGTGATGCGGCCAGTTCGGTCGAGCCCACCAGGTCGATGAAAAACACGGCAATGTCGCGCTCTTGGCCGCCCAGTTCACTCTCGGACTGCAGTGCCTTCTCGGCTACCTCGTGTCCGACGTGTCGACCGAACAGGTCGCGGATCTTCTCTCGATCGCGCACACCGTCGGCCATGCGGTTGAAACCGCTCTGCAGTTCGCCGAGCTCGGTGCCGTCGTACACCGCGAGTCGGACATCCATGTTGCCCTTCTCGACTTCGGCCATGCCCGCCCGCACATTGTTGATGGGGGAGGTGGTCGCGAAACCGCCCAGGACGGTCAGGGCGAATCCGAAGACGATGGTGATGCCGCCGAGCGCGAGGATGGACACAGCGAGCTGGTTTGCACTGGTCTCGGGTCGAAGGAAGCGGAACACCGCGATCATCATCAGGCCGGAGACCGGAACGCCGGTTCCCAGCAACCACGACAGGATGGAACGCCCCATGACACCGGCGATCCGGATGCGCCGTGGGTCGCCCGCTTGCAGGGCGCGAGCCGCGATGGGGCGCAGAGCGAACTCACTGAGCAGGTAGCTGAAGGCGCACACGACCGTGCCGCCCGCGGCGATGGTGAACGCCACCTTCGGTATTGCCTGAGGGTCGATGATGCCGTCGATCGTGGTGAGCAGAATGAGTCCACCGGTCCACAGCGCAACCTGCATGCGCGTCAGGCGCCAGGGCATAGCCAGCGTCGCGACCTGCTCGGATCGGGTGGGTTCGCGATCCTCTATGCCCCACCGCAGACTGCTGAGCGCGCGTGTGGTGCCCCAGACGACACCGACCAGGAATGCCAGAAAGACGTACACCGGGACGACGATGAAGTTGACCCACCAGTAGTACTTCATGTCCAGAACGTCCGGGCCTGGAACGACCACACTGATCAGAACGCCGACGATCACCGCACCGATCAGGTTGGACAGGACCAGGAACACCGTCAGCAACAGCTGGATTCGGATCCGGCGTCGGCGTGGCGATTCGGTGGTGTCTCCAAGGAGCCGGGAACCCAGCGGAGCGGCAGATCGTCTGAATTGGGGCATGGTGGTCACAGAGTAACGGCCGTGCTGCCTTATGGTGGTCGAGTGCGTTTAGTTATTGCTCGTTGCCAAGTGGACTACATCGGCCGCCTCACCGCACATCTCCCTTCCGCTCGACGCCTGCTGCTCGTCAAGTCCGACGGATCGGTCAGTGTGCACGCGGACGACAGGGCGTACAAGCCCCTCAACTGGATGTCTCCGCCCTGTTGGATGGTCGAGACCACCGAGGACGAAACCATCAAATGGGTCGTCACCAACAAGGCGGGCGAAGAACTCCGCATCACGATCGACGACGTCGAACTCGATTCCAGTCATGAATTGGGGATCGATCCAGGGTTGGTCAAAGACGGTGTCGAGGCTCATCTGCAGGAGTTGCTCGCAGAACACGTCAACACCCTCGGTGAGGGGTACACCCTGGTGCGGCGTGAATACATGACGGCAATCGGGCCGGTGGATCTGTTGTGCCGCAACGCAGATGGTGGCACTGTCGCCGTCGAGATCAAGCGTCGCGGTGAAATCGACGGTGTGGAGCAGTTGACTCGGTACCTCGAACTGCTCAATCGTGACCCGTTGCTGGCACCGGTCAGCGGTGTGTTCGCCGCACAGGTCATCAAGCCGCAGGCGAAGACTCTGGCCACCGATCGCGGTATACGTTGTCTGACACTCGACTACGACGTTCTCCGCGGCACCGACAGCACCGAGTTCCGGCTCTTCTGACGTCTGTCTGTCGAAGCGGCGCGATTCTCTACACTGGATGCGTGCCTCGTCGCAATCAGCCCCGCAAAGCGAGTCGGAGTGGTCCGAGCAGTCTCGGCCCGGCTACCGATTCCGTCCTGGGCGGCAATCGCGTCGAGGTGGGTCCTGACGGGGACACGTACACGACGCGGATGATTCCCGGTGCCAAGGCCGTCAAGACCTACCGTTGCCCAGGCTGCGATCACGAGGTACGGCCAGGGGTCGCCCACATCGTGGCGTGGCCGTCGGACGACTTCGGGGGAGCCGACAACCGCAGACATTGGCACACCGGGTGTTGGAGCGGCAGAAACACGCGAGGCCTCACCCGTAGATGGTCCTAGCGGGGGAGGCCGAGCGTGTGCTGCGAAGTCAGAACGCCGAGTCGGCGGATTCCTTCTCTTCGTCGTTGTCCTTCTCGGCCTTCGCCGCAGCCTTCTCTTCTTCTTTCTTGAGGATGGCCGTCGGGTCGGGGTTGTCCAGCAACTCGCTTTCGCGGTTGACCGAGGCCAGCATGGCCGGTACCGAATCGAGCTGGCCCCGGATACCCAGTAGCTGAGCGAGGACGCGACTTCGCAGCACGCGCAGCTCCTCGGCCAATTCCTTCGAGTGCGCGATACGCCGCTCGGCCTGCTCGCTCGCGGACTGCAACCGGCGTGCGGCCTCGGTCGTCGCCTCTTCGATACGGCGAGCAGCATCGGCCTTGCTCGACGCTTCCAGTTCTTCGAGCGCGGTGAGCACCTTGGTGCGGCGCTCGGCCATCGTGATCTCGAAGTCTTCCTGAACTTCGGCGCGCTTGGCCTCGGACTCGGCAGCCAGCTTGTCGCGCTCTGCCTGTGCGGCCTCGACGACGCGCGCAGCCTCGGTGCGTGCCTGAGCCATGGTCTGCTCGTGCTCGGTTTCGAGTGCCGTGCGGCGCTCCTCGAGTTCTGCGACCAACGACTCGTGACGGCTTCGCAGGCGAGTGCTCTCCTGCTGCGCAACCGAGATCATCTCCTCGGAC
Source organism: Rhodococcus sp. 06-1460-1B (assembly GCF_002258475.1). Classification (NCBI taxonomy): domain Bacteria; kingdom Bacillati; phylum Actinomycetota; class Actinomycetes; order Mycobacteriales; family Nocardiaceae; genus Rhodococcus; species Rhodococcus sp. 06-1460-1B. Next base: position 272,440 of record NZ_NOYS01000025.1, on the reverse strand, counting down.
TCCGCGTGCGCCTTCGCGCGAACCTCGGAGGCCTCGTCGGACGCCAGTCGCAACATGCGGGAGATGCGATCGCTCATGCCTTCCGCGGTGGTCGGCGGCACCGAGAGACGGTCGATGTCCTTGCGCAGTTCGTCGATCTCGTCGCGAGCGTCGTCGAGTTGCTTGGCCAGATCACGCGCCTGTGCCGCGGCGGCATCACGGTCGGCCGTCGTCAGCCGTAATTCGGCGTCGAATCGCTCGAAGTAGTTGGTGACTTCGTCGCGATCGAACCCCTTCCGAACGATGGAAAAGGGAAGTTGCACCGTGGAAGTGCGTTCATGATCGATGGCCATGGCCGTCAATTTACCGGTGAGTCAAGTGGAGAGCCATACGGCGTAATCACCGAGTTCGGTCAGTGCGCGTTGTGGTTCGGTTCGACCAGTTCGATCAGTACTCCGCCTGCGTCCTTGGGGTGGACGAAGTTGATACGGGAATCGGCCGTACCGCGGCGAGGGGCGTCGTAGAGCAACCGAACGCCGCGGGCGCGCAACTCGGAGGAGATCTCCTCGATGTCGGTGACCCGATACGCCAACTGTTGGAGTCCGGGGCCGTTTCGGTCGATGAACTTCGCGATGGTCGAGGATTCGTCGATGGGCGCGAGCAACTGCAGTGCTGCCGACTTTTCGCCTGCCCCGGGGAACGAGAGCATCGCCTCGCGCACTCCCTGTTCTTCGTTGACTTCCTCGTGCACCGCAACCATCCCCAGGTGGTCGGTGTACCAGGCGATTGCGGCATCGAGATCGGGTACCGCGACACCGACGTGGTCGATAGCCGTCACCAGGTCGGAGCGGAGTGGGGCGCCCGTGTAAGACTGCGTGCTGGAGGTCATGGACAAGACGTTAGCGTCAGCTGCGTCACGGTGTTCCGCCAGGCTGGTATCGGTAGGGAGCCTGGCGAGCGTTGATCTCCACAAGGCCGTCTTCACACTTTCGGAGGAAATCGTGACCACAACAGTCATCGTCGCCGGTGCTCGTACGCCCGTCGGGCGCTTCTCGGGTGCGCTCAAGGACTTCTCGGGTTCCGACCTCGGCGGAATTGCCATCAAGGGCGCACTCGAGAAGGCCGGCGTCGCTCCGGATCAGGTCGACTACGTCATCATGGGCCAGGTCCTCACTGCGGGTGCCGGGCAGATCCCGGCCCGACAGGCCGCCGTCGCTGCAGGTATCCCGATGACCGTTCCGGCCCTGACGATCAACAAGGTGTGCCTCTCGGGCGTCGACGCGATCGCGCTGGCCGACCAGCTCATTCGCGCGGGGGAGTTCGAGATCGTCGTCGCCGGCGGCCAGGAATCGATGACCCAGGCACCGCACATGCTGGAGAAGTCGCGGGCGGGATTCAAGTACGGTGATGTCACCATGCGCGACCACCTCGCATACGACGGCTTGTACGACATCTTCACCGATCAGGCCATGGGTGCGCTCACCGAGCAGCGCAATCAGAGCTCGGAGGCGATCAGCCGTGAGGAGCAGGACACCTTTGCGGCCGGATCGCATCAGAGGGCTGCCGCGGCGTGGAAGAACGGGGTCTTCGACAACGAGGTAGTGCCCGTGTCGATTCCGCAGCGCAAGGGTGAGCCCATCCAGTTCACTGCCGACGAAGGAATCCGGGCCGACACCACGGTGGATTCCCTCGGCAAGCTTCGCCCCGCGTTCGACAAGGCGGGCACGGTCACTGCCGGATCCGCGTCGCAGATTTCCGACGGTGCCGCCGCCGTCGTCGTGATGAGCAAGGACAAGGCCGAGTCGCTCGGATTGACCTGGCTCGCCGAGATCGGCGCGCACGGTGTGGTGGCCGGCCCCGACTCCACCCTGCAGTCGCAGCCCGCTCGCGCCATCGCCAAGGCCTGCGCGAAGGAAGGCATCGACCCGAAGGACCTCGACGTCGTCGAGATCAACGAGGCGTTCGCAGCGGTCGGAATCGCGTCGACGCGTGAGCTCGGCATCGACCCGGAGATCGTCAACGTCAACGGCGGGGCGATTTCGATCGGTCATCCCCTCGGAATGTCGGGCGCTCGCATCGCACTGCACCTGGCTCTCGAGCTGCAGCGACGCGGTGGCGGAGTGGGCGCCGCAGCATTGTGCGGCGGCGGCGGACAGGGCGACGCGCTCATCGTTCGAGTCCCGAAAAGCTGAGTCGGTAGTGGCTCTGGTCCGATGAGACCAGAGCCACTACGTTCTGTCGTAGCAAACCGGGCACAATAGCGGGCATGACGAATTTCTTCGACCTGAGCAGCACGGCCAAACGCTTCCGTTTCATTGCCGTGCTCGAAGCGTTCACCTGGCTCGGACTACTGGTCGGCATGGCGTTCAAGTACCTGCCGGCCGACGGCAACGAGATCGGCGTGAAGATCTTCGGGCCCATCCACGGTGCGGTGTTCATCGTGTACCTTGCCGTTGCCGTTCTGACGGCCGTCAAGCTGAAGTGGGACGTCAAGGCCACGCTGCTGGCGCTGGTCGCGGCATTTCCGCCGTTCGGAACCGTGGTCTTCGAGATCTGGGCCGTGCGTACCGGACGCCTTGCCGAGCTGAGCAGTGGCCGACCCGCAGCCGACGCGAAGGTTCTGTCCTGACCGCCCGCCAGTGGATGACGCATCGCGTTAGTGACAAACTGTAGGGCGTGACTCGACCCGGTTCCCGTCCTCCCGTCCGCCCGTCGGCCGCCGTCCCCGCATCCATTGCCGGAGCCGTCGACCTGTCCGTTCTCAAGGACCGTCCGGCACCTGCTCCCGCGGCCGAAGCCAGTGGCGATGCGGGAGGGTTGGCTCCGATCGTCGACGTGACCACGGCCAACTTCGAAGCCGAGGTTCTGCAGCGATCGATGCAGGTACCGGTCATCGTCGACCTGGGATCGGCACGATCGCCGCAGTCCCAGGCGTTGACGCGTCAGCTCGGGCAACTTGCCGTCGAGGCCGGCGGCACGTGGATTCATGCCCGCGTCGATGTCGACTCCAATCCGCAGATCGCGCAGGCATTCGGCGTGCAGGCCATTCCCACGGTGGTTGCCGTCGCGGGTGGGCAGCCGCTCGCCGATTTCCAGGGCACGCAGTCCGACGAACAGCTGCGCCAGTGGCTGCAGGCCGTCGAGCAGGCAACCGCCGGAAAGCTGTCCGGTCCACCCGGGTCGGCTCCCGCCGCCGAGCCGGAACCCGAGGTCGAGGATCTGCGCATCGTCGCTGCGGAAGAGGCGATCGACGAGGGGGACTTCGACAAGGCAGCGGCGGCGTATCAGGCCATCATCGACGCCGAGCCGAAGAACACCGACGCCGTCGCCGCGCTGCGTCAGGTCAAGTTCCTGGCTCGGGTGCAGAACGTTGCACCCGATGCCGTCGAGGTGGCCGACGCCGATCCCAATAATGTCCAGGCCCGCATCGATGCGGCCGACGCGGAAATGGCCGGGCAGCAGCCGGAACAGGCTTTCGCACGGCTCATCGACGGAATCAAGATCAGTGCGGGCGACGACCGCACGGCCCTGCGTACCCGCCTACTGGAGCTGTTCGAGTTGTTCGACGCCGCCGATCCTCTGGTGGTCTCGGCACGTCGTAAACTCGCGTCCGCTCTGTACTGAATCCCTCAGCTGTAACGCGAATCGCACAGGGGCTTGCCGCCGAGAACTCCCGAGCGGAACGCGTCGACTCGGGAGAATCCGGACGGCAGCGTCGTTCCGTTGACGTCGCTGGCGGCCAATCCGTCGCTGAGTAAACCGGAGACGGCCTCGTCGAGATCGCCGGGAGAGAGCCGGATTTCGAGAGCGGCCTCGTTGGATTCGGCGCTCAACGCTGCGGTGATGACGCCGGACAGGCATGCGGATCGAAGTGCGGTCTGCGGGTCGTCGAGCGTCTGGCCCGCTTCCTTCTGTACTGCGAGGGTGTAGCGAGACGCGAACAGTACGTACGCGCTGTAGTCACCGGATACGTTGAGCGGCAGGATGTCTCCGCGCTGAGGTGTCTCGGGTTGTCCGCGCTGGGCCAGGTCCTCCACATCGACACCGATGGTGTTGCTCGACGGGCAGTACGACACCGGAGAGGTCGCCTCGGCGTCCGTGCACCCGGTGTCCGATCCCGAGTAGTCGACGGTCGGCGGATCTGCGACGGGAAGCGCCGTCTCGAACGATCGCGTGAATGCGCCCAGGGAGTCCTCGGTGACCGGTAGCTCACCGGAATCGTCGGCGCTGTCGAACTTCTGCGGCAACGACGCTCGGCGTGAATCGATTTCGGCCTCGTCGATGCGTGTGCAGGCAGCTGCACCGTCGGTGAACCCGATCTGCACGGCAGTCACTCGCTCGAATGCAGACCCGTGTACCGATTCGGGATCGTTGGGGTCCACGTCGCGCACCGCGACAGTCGCAGCGAGAACACCGTTGAGCCCATCCGAGGTGTTGATGGTGAAGTGCTGCGAATCGCCCTCTGCGACATGGCGGATGAATGCGCCGGCGAAACAGTCGGCTTGCTGCTCGGCCACGATGGTCGGGGTGTCGTCGCCGACGAGTCCCGACTGATGCTGGATCGCGTGGCCGTATTCGTGCGCGATCACCATGACCACCGACATCGGCCCGAACGCGTCGACCAACGCCGGAAGCAGAATGGTGCGGTCCCACCCGATCGAGTCGTCGCGGGTGCAGTACGCGGCATTGGGGACTCCACCGGTTCTGTCTCCACAGAACCGGATGCCGGATCCCTCGTCCTCCGACGCATCCCACGAGGTCAATGTCGAGACCGGCGTGAACGAGCCCCTGAACAGGGCCGGATACTGCTCGGCCCAGAACTGCTGGATGTCGTCGATCGCGTTGGTAGCCAGGATGTCCGAGTCGGTGCCTTCGGCGTTCTCGACGGCGATGGTCGAATCCGGTACTCCCGGACGCGGTCCGCTCGGTCCGCTGGTGACCGGAAGGCCGGCGACCGTGAACGGATTCTCGTAAATCGACACTGCATTACCGCCGACGGTGGCGGCGCACGATGTCAACAGTAGTAACCCTGCAGTGGCGGCCGCAGCCAGAAGTCGTGGTCTGCGGCCGCCGGTCATCTACTGCTCCAATTTGATCCAGATCGCCCCGTTGGCGGGAAGTGCAACCTGGCCTGATGCCGGTCGACCGTGCCACGAGTGCGATGTTGCCGTCACTTCACCCAGGTTGCCCATTCCGGAGCCGCCGTACTCCGTTGCATCGGTGTTGAGGATCTCGATCCAACGGCCTGGTTCCGGTAGTCCCACACGATAGCTGCCGTGCTCGGAACCGGAGAAGTTGAAAATACACGCGACAACCGAACCGTCGGAGCCGTACCTCAGAAAGCTGAGCACGTTGTTCTCGGTGTCGTTGGCGTCGATCCACGAGTAGCCACTGGGCGAGGTGTCCAGCGTCCACAGTGCCGGATGCGACCGGTACGTCGAGTTCAGATCTGCGACAAGCGATTTCACGCCTCGGTGCAACGGCTCCTCGTCGATCTGGTACCAGTCCAGGCCTCGCTCCTCGGACCATTCGCGAGTCTGACCGAACTCCTGGCCCATGAACAGCAACTGCTTGCCCGGATGTGCCCACATGTAGGCGAGCATTCCGCGCAGACCTGCGGCCTTGGCGTAGTCGTCCCCGGGCATGCGGGTCCACAGCGTGCCCTTGCCGTGCACCACCTCGTCGTGGCTGATGGGCAGCAGGTAGTTCTCGCTCCACGCGTAGACGAGTGAGAACGTGATCTCGTGGTGGTGGTAGCTGCGGTGGATGGGATCGCGCCCGACGAAGCCGAGGGTGTCGTGCATCCACCCCATGTTCCACTTCATGTTGAACCCGAGCCCGCCGACGTTCGTCGGGCGAGTGACGCCCGGCCAGGCGGTCGACTCCTCGGCGACGGTGACGACTCCGCGGTGCTTCTTGTGCACCGTGGCGTTCATCTCCTGCAGGAAGGACACCGCTTCCAGGTTTTCCCGGCCACCGTAGATGTTGGGCGACCAGCCGCCCTCGGGACGCGAGTAGTCCAGGTACAGCATCGAGGCGACGGCGTCGACGCGCAGTCCGTCGATGTGGAATTCGTCGATCCAGTAGAGCGCGTTCGCGACCAGGAAGTTGCGGACCTCGCGTCGGCCGAAGTCGAAAACCAGTGTGCCCCAGTCGAGTTGTTCGCCTCGCTGCGGGTCTCCGTGCTCGTAGAGCGGCCCACCGTCGAAGCGGGCGAGGGCCCATTCGTCCTTGGGGAAGTGGGCGGGGACCCAGTCGACGATGACGCCGATGCCGGCGCTGTGCAGGTGATCGACGAAGAACCGGAAGTCGTCCGGACTGCCGAACCTGGACGTCGGTGCGTAGTAGGACGTCACCTGGTAGCCCCAGGATCCGCCGAAGGGGTGCTCGGCGACGGGGAGCAACTCCACGTGCGTGAAGCCGGTCTCGATGATGTACTCGGCCAGTTGCTCGGCCAGCTCCCGGTAACCCAGGCCCGGTCGCCACGACGCCAGATGGATCTCGTAGACGCTCATCGGAGCCTGCGTGGGTTCGATGCCGGCTCGGGTGTCGAGCCACTTCTCGTCGTTCCAGGTGTACGTCGACGCGGTCACGACCGACGCGGTGGACGGCGGAACCTCGGTGGCAAAGGCCATCGGGTCGGCCTTGTCCTTCACCGAACCGTCGGAGCCGTGGACGCGGAACTTGTACAGGGCACCGGGCTCGATGTTCGGGACGAACAGCTCCCAGACTCCGGTGGAGCCGAGGACGCGCATCGGCCAACTACGGCCGGTCCACCCGTCGAAGTCGCCCACCAGCGTGACGCCCTGGGCGGCAGGGGCCCACACCGCGAACGAGGTGCCGGTGACGGGACCATCGGGAGTGGCGTACGACTGCTGGTGCGCTCCGAGGATGTCCCACAGACGCTCGTGGCGACCTTCGCCGAACAGGTGCAGGTCGAGTTCACCGAGGGTCGGTAGGAACCGGTACCCGTCGGCAGATTCGGACACGTGCCCACCTGGCCAGGTGACCACGAGCCGGTAATCGATCAGGTCCTCGACCGGCACCAGCGCAGAGAAGAGGCCGTGGGCGACGTGGGTCAACTCGTGGTCGACGCCTCCGACGCGCGCGATCACTTTCTCCGCGTCGGGCTTCAGCGCACGAATCGCTGTTCCGCCCGGCACGGGGTGCGCGCCGAGCACGGAGTGCGGGTTGTAGTGCCGACCAGCGGCGAGGAGATCGAGGTCGTTGTCGGACGGGGCTGCGACGGTGTCTTCGGGCGTCGTCGGATTCTTGGTCACGTTGAATCCACTCACTTTCGGTTGCCGCGGTAGGCCAGTTCGATTCGTGCCGGATAGGGAATGTGGGGGAGCGTGAATATGTGCGCCACCGAGGTCCAGGGCTCGAGTCGGACGAAGTTGGTGTGGCCCCAGTCGTAATGGATGCCGCTCACCTCGTCCTTGATCGTCAGGGTGTCCTGCCAGTCGTGACCGAGCGCGGGCATGTCCAGATGGACGGTGCCCTCCTCGGCTCCGAACGGGTTGAGGTTGATGACCACCAACACCGAGTCGCCGGTCTGCGGATCGAACTTGGAGTATCCGATCAGCGCTTCGTTGTCGATCGTGTGGAAATGGATGTTGCGCAGTTGTTGCAGGGCCGGATGCGCACGGCGGATGGAATTGAGGGTGGTGATCCACGGCTCCAGCGATTCACCGCGGGCGAGCGCACCCTCGAAGTCGCGCGGTCGCAACTGGTACTTCTCGGAGTCCAGATACTCTTCGCTGCCCTCGCGCACGGCCTGATGTTCGTACAGTTCGTACCCGGAGTACACGCCCCACGTCGGAGCCAGGGTGGCGGCCAGAGCTGCTCGCAGAGCGAACATTCCGGGTCCTCCGTGTTGCAGGCTCTCGTGCAGGATGTCCGGGGTGTTGACGAACAGGTTCGGCCGCGCGTCGTCGGCGCGTCGGGCATGCTCCTCGGCGAACTCGGTCAGCTCCCACTTCGCGGTACGCCACGTGAAGTACGTGTACGACTGAGTGAACCCACGTTGCGCGAGACCGTACATGCGCACCGGCCGGGTGAACGCCTCGGCCAGGAACAGCACGTCCGGATCGGTCTTCTTGACCTCGGCGATGAGCCACTCCCAGAAGTCCGGTGGCTTGGTGTGTGGATTGTCGACTCGGAAGATCTTGACACCCAACGAGATCCAGTATCGGACCACGCGTAGCACTTCCTCGTAAATGCCACGACGGTCGTTGTCGAAGTTGATCGGGTAGATGTCCTGGTACTTTTTCGGCGGATTCTCGGCGTAGGCGATCGTGCCGTCCGGCAACACCGTGAACCACTCGGAATGTGTTGCGGCCCATGGATGATCCGGAGCGGCCTGCAGGGCGAGGTCGAGCGCCACTTCGAGCCCGTGCTCTCGCGAGGCGTCGACGAACGCACGGAAATCGTCCTCGGTCCCCAGCTCGGGATGGATCGCGTCGTGCCCGCCGCCCTTGGATCCGATCGCCCACGGCGAACCGACGTCCTCGGGGCCCGGAGTCAACGTGTTGTTCGGGCCCTTGCGGTTGATCGTGCCGATCGGGTGGATCGGAGGCAGGTAGACGATGTCGAAGCCCATGCGCGCGATGCGCGGCAACTGCTCGATGGATGTCGCGAACGTGCCGTGCCGCGGTGATCCGTCCTCGTTCCACCCGCCCGTGGAGCGCGGGAAGAACTCGTACCAGGCACCGTTGAGGGCCAGGTTTCGGTCGACCCACACGTTCACTGCCCGCGATCTGGTCACCAGCTCGCGCAGCGGGTGCTGGAACAGCAGTTCGGTGACCGACGATGCGAACGCCGAAGACACGCGCGCGGGCAGCGGGCGGTCGGTGTCGCGCAGGCCGGCGGCGACGTCGGCGAGCAGCTGCCTGCTCTCCGCAGGAACGCCGGTGGCAGCGCGGAGGAACAGGCGCGCCCCGATCTCGAGGTCATTGGCGAGTTCGTGGGCGCTCTGGCCCACTCCGAGCTTCGCCTCGACGGCGTGGCGCCAGGTGCTGATCGGATCGCTCCACGCCTCGATGCGGCAGATCCAGTAGCCGGGCCGGGATGGGACGAACACCGCGTCGAACGTGTCCGGCTCGTGGCCGGGCGTCATCGGGATGCGTTCGAGCTTGCCTCCCGGTCCACGCACCGACAGCGTCGCGGCCACTGCGTCGTGACCCTCGCGCCAGACGTCGGCGGAAACTGGAAACGTCTCGCCCACCACCGCTTTCGCGGGGTATTTCCCGGTCGTCGTATCTGGAAGGACATTGTCGATACCAAGTCGACCTGTCACTTCACACTCCATTCTTCGTTAGAGGTATGGCTGCGCGGGCGCAACCTCTGATCGAACCGATATTTGGTGTGCTTCTACTCGTCAACCGTAGTGCAGCAGCGCAGATGGCGCGTGCGCCGACGCATACTGACCGCGACGGGCGCACGAGGAAATTTTCGCCGAGCGCCCCATCGACACAGGTATCCGTGGGTAGGGTTCGGCTCTGTGAAAGCCTTGCGTCGATTCACCGTCCGAGCCCACCTTCCCGCCCGTCTGAATGCCCTCGCCGAGCTGTCGACAAACCTCAGGTGGTCGTGGCATTCGGCCACGCAGGATCTCTTCGAGCACATCGATCCTCTGCTGTGGACCGAACTCGAACGCGATCCGGTGGCCGTGCTCGGTGCCGTCGCACCCGGCCGGCTCGAAAAACTCGCCGAAGACGCATCGTTCCTGGCCGAACTGGACGCCGCCGAGGCGGATCTACACGACTACCTCGCCCGACCCCTCTGGTACCAGAACGAGCTCGGCGAGGGGCGAGCTCTGCCGTCGGGCATCGGTTATTTCTCGATGGAGTTCGGAGTCACCGAGGTGCTGCCGAACTACTCGGGTGGGCTCGGCATTCTGGCCGGCGACCACCTCAAGGCGGCGTCGGATCTCGGTCTACCGCTGATCGGCGTCGGACTGCTCTACCGCTCGGGGTACTTCCGGCAATCGCTGACGGCCGACGGCTGGCAGGCCGAGCGTTACCCGTCCCTGGACCCGCACGGTCTGCCGCTACGACTGCTCACCGACGACAACGACTCACCGGTGTTGATACACGTGTCGATGCCGGGGTCGCGCGTGCTGCGGGCCCGCGTGTGGATCGCTCAGGTGGGACGCGTTCCGCTGCTGCTGCTCGATTCCGACATCGCCGACAACGATCCCGAGCTCAGAGGAGTCACCGACCGCCTGTACGGAGGCGATCAGGACCACCGCATCAAGCAGGAGATCCTCGCCGGTATCGGCGGAGTACGCGCGATCAGGGCCTACACGCGCGCGCACGGTCTGCCCGATCCCGAGGTGTTCCACATGAACGAGGGCCACGCCGGCTTCCTCGGGGTCGAACGCATCCGTGAACTCGTCACCGGTAGCGGGTTGGATTTCGATTCGGCGTTGGCCGCCGTCCGGGCGGGCACGGTGTTCACCACCCACACCCCGGTGCCTGCCGGCATCGACAGGTTCCCCGCCGATCTGGTGCGGCACTATTTCGGCGGTAGCGACGGTGCACCGGACTCGGCCCTGTTGCCGGGATTGCCGATGAGCCGAATTCTGGCGCTGGGCGGCGAGAGTGATCCGTCGGTGTTCAACATGGCGCACATGGGTCTTCGCTTGGGCCAGCGCGCCAACGGAGTGTCGAAGCTGCACGGGATCGTCAGCCGCGAGATGTTCAATGGCCTGTGGCAAGGATTCGACGCGTCGGAGGTGCCGATCGGATCGGTGACGAACGGTGTCCACGCGCCGACGTGGGCGGCGCGGGAATGGGCCGAGGGGGAGGCCGAGACAGGTGGGCCGTTGTCCTCGGAGCAGGTGTGGTCCACTCGAAACGCGTTGCGCGCGCAGTTGGTGGACGAGGTGCGCCGAAGGGTGCGGCGTTCGGCACTGGAGCGAGGGTCGACCGAGGCCGAGATAAGTTGGACTGCAAATGTTTTCGACCCCGACGTGTTGACCGTCGGCTTTGCTCGACGCGTACCGACGTACAAGCGTCTGACGCTCATGCTGCGCGAACCCGAGCGATTGCGGGCGATGTTGCTCGATCCCGTCCGCCCGGTTCAGCTGGTGGTAGCCGGAAAATCGCACCCGGCCGACGACGGAGGAAAGGCGCTCATTCAGCAGATCGTCAAGTTCGCCGACGAGGCCGATGTGCGACACCGCATCGTGTTCCTACCCGACTACGACATGTCCATGGCGCGCTTTCTGTACTGGGGATGCGATGTGTGGCTGAACAATCCGTTGCGACCCCTCGAGGCCTGCGGTACGTCCGGAATGAAGTCGGCGCTCAACGGCGGCCTCAACCTGTCGATTCGCGACGGATGGTGGGACGAGATGTACGACGGCGAAAACGGGTGGGCGATCCCGACGGCCGACGGCATCACCGACGACAATCGCCGCGACGATCTGGAAGCCGCTGCCCTCTACGAATTGCTCGAGCAGGCGGTGCTGCCGAAATTCTACGATCGCGGGGAGGACGGTGTGCCGGCTCGCTGGATCGAGATGGTGCGGCACACACTGGAACAGCTGGGACCGAAAGTGTTGGCATCGCGCATGGTTCAGGACTACACGCTCGGCTACTACGCGCCCGCTGCGCACTCCGCACGCGCGGTGTCGGCCGATGGCTACCACGGCGCGAAGGACGTCGCGTCGTATCGCGGCCGCGTCGAGCAGGCGTGGCGCAACGTGAAGGTCACCCGAGTCGACAGCGAGGGGTTGCCGGACACCCCCGTCATCGGTGCCGAACTGTCGCTGCGCGCCATCGTCGACCTCGGCGGTATGGAACCGGGTGCCGTCGTGGTGCAGGCCGTGGTGGGACGCGTCGACGAGGGCGAGGACCTCAGCGACATTCGCACCACCGAGATGTCGCACGTGGGCAGTGAGGGCGGCGAGCACGTGTATGCGGGCGAGACGCGACTGCCGCACAGTGGAGCGGTGGGCTACACGGTGCGGGTGTTGCCGCGGCACCACGGGCTTGCCTCTGATGCCGAGCTCGGTCTGGTGTCGACGCCGTAGGGAGCAGCTACTTTCCGGCCAGGCGGGTGAGCGCCTTGCGGACCACCTCCGGGTCGGAGGTCTCCCAGAACGGCGGTAAGGACGCGCGCAGATAGCCGCCGTACCGGGCGGTCGCCAGGCGCGAATCGAGCACGGCGACAACACCTTTGTCGTCGACGCTACGGAGCAGTCGACCGACGCCCTGCGCCAGTAGCAGGGCAGCGTGGTTGGCGGCGACGGCGAGAAAGCCGTTGCCGCCACGTGATTCGACGGCCTGCTGCCGAGCCACCAGTAGCGGATCGTCGGGCCGGGGGAACGGAATGCGGTCCAGGATCACCAGGCTCAGCGACGGACCGGGCACGTCGACGCCCTGCCACAGCGACAGCGTCCCGAACAGTGAAGTGGCCTCGTCGTCGGCGAACTTCTGCACCAGTGCGCCGGTGGAATCGTCACCCTGACACAGGATCGGGGTGTCGAGTCGTTCGCGCATCTCCTCTGCCGCGGCCTTGGCGGCGCGCATCGACGAGAACAGCCCGAGCGTCCGACCACCGGCTGCCTCGACGAGCGATTCGATCTCGTCAAGCGAGGACTTGGACAGGCCGTCGCGTCCGGGCGGAGACAGATGTTTGGCGATGTACATGATGCCGGCGCGAGCGTGATCGAACGGCGAGCCCACGTCCAACGAATTCCAGCGAATGGATCCGTTGTCCGAGGGTGGTTCCACTCCCGACGCCATGGCTGTGTCACTGCGGGAGGGCTTCTCTGCGGGCAGGCCCCAGTTGACGGCCAGGCCGTCGAAGGATCCGCCGACGGTGAGCGTCGCCGAGGTCAGCACCACGGTGGATTCGGCGAACAACCGTGCCCGCAGCAGCCCGCCCACCGAGAGCGGAGCAATGCGAACGGTGCGTTTGACGTTTCCTCGGAAATCGTCGACGGCGTGCCAGACGACGTCCTTGCGCTTGGCCGGGTCGGGCTCGTCGAAGGCAGTGAGCACTCGTACGGCGCTGTCGTGCACCTCGTCGACTGCCACGAGTGCTGCGCTGCGGGCCGCGGCGGCCTCGGGATCACTGCCCGCCATGCCCTGTTTGTTCGGGCCGATCGCGGTGCGCACGGCCCAGGCGGCGTCGCGGACGGACGCCAGGGCCGGTCCGACGCCGTCGGGAAGGGACTGCCATCGACCGGGCGGTAGTTCGTCCAGAATCGCGGCCCAGTTCTCGGCAGCTCCTTCGAGCTGATCGACGGTCTCTTCTTCGATGAGCTTGGCGCTACGGCGTGCGGCCGCGGTGACGGTGGCGGCCGAAAGCTCCTCTGTGGCAACGCCGGTCACTCGGTCGACCAATTCGTGGGCCTCGTCGACGACCACGACGTCGTGCTCGGGCAGGATCTGAATTCCGGTGATCGCGTCGATGGCGAGCAGCGCGTGGTTGGTCACGACCACGTCGACCTGTGCGGCCTCGGTGCGGGCGCGCTCGGCGAAGCAGTCCTCGCCGACGGGGCACCGCGATTTTCCGAGGCACTCGCGAGCGGTGACGCTGACCTGACGCCACGCCTGGTCGCTCACGCCGGGCACCACGTCGTCGCGATCGCCCGTTTCGGTCTCCGAGGACCACTTGGTCAGCCGGACCACTTCGCGGCCCATCCGCGAGACGGCGAACGGGTCGAACAACTCCGCGTCCGGTGTTTCCTGTGCGGCACCGGTGTGAATCTTGTTCATGCACAAATAATTGTTGCGGCCCTTGAGGATCGCGAACTTCGGACGCCGACCCACAGCTTCGGTCAGTGCGTCGGACAGACGTGGAAGGTCGCGGTCGACCAACTGTCGCTGCAGCGCGATCGTGGCCGTCGAGACGATGACGGTCTTCCCCGATTCGACCGCATGCCTGATGCTGGGCACGAGATACGCGAGGGACTTGCCGGTGCCCGTGCCCGCCTGCACCGCGAGATGTTCACCGGTGTCGATCGAATGCGCCACGGCAGAGGCCATCGTCAGCTGATTGCTGCGTTCCTTGCCACCGAGCGAGTGCACCGCAACCTGCAGGAGAGCGGGAACGGTGGGCAACTCGGTCTTCGACGGCACCGAAGCAGACTACTGCCGATCGCCCACCGGGTTCGGCACCGACACCGCCCTAGCCCAGGGCGAACCGGGTCGGTATCGCCGGTTCGCCCTGGGACAGGGCGAGCCCCTCCCACGGCAGGCTGACCAGGCGTCGCGCGAGGAGGTCCCGGGCTTCGGCGAGAGTCGGTAGATCGGCGACGCGCCGGCCGCCACGCATCAGCGGCGTGGTCAACGTCTCCACCGTCAGACCGTCTTCGACCGTCGGGGCGGCGTCGAACGGGTGCACTATTTCCTCGACAGCCGTACCGGTCCCACGCGCGGTCCGCAGCGCTGCCTTGGTACCCCCGCGCGATTCCTTGTGACTGCTGCGCTTGGCGACGGGTATGCCGTCCACGGTGACCAGCTTGTAGACCATTCCTGCCGTCGGCGCGCCCGAACCGGTGACCAGCGACGTGCCGACGCCGTACGAATCGACGGGTTCGGCGCGCAGCGCGGCGATCGCGTACTCGTCGAGGTCTCCGGAGACGACGATCCGCGTGTTCGGCGCACCGAGGGCGTTCAATTGGGCGCGGACCTGACGGGCGAGGACACCGAGGTCGCCGGAGTCGATGCGGACACCACCGAGCTCCGGACCGGCCACCTCGATCGCGTTGGCCACGCCCTGCTTGATGTCGTAGGTATCGACCAGCAGTGTCGTTCCCACCCCGAGCGCTCGGACCTGAGCGGCAAAAGCGGCCTTCTCGTCGGGGCCGTCGGCGGTGGTGTGCAGCAGCGTGAACGAGTGGGCCGACGTGCCTGCTCCGGGGACGCCGTGGCGTCGGACTGCTTCGAGGTTGGAGGTCGCGGTGAAGCCGGCCAAGTAGGCCGCGCGCGATGCCGCGACCGCCGCCTCCTCGTGGGTGCGCCGCGATCCCATTTCGATGATCGGCCTGGCCTCGGCGGAGGCGACCATGCGCGCTGCCGCAGAGGCGATTGCGCTGTCGTGATTGAGAATCGACAGCACCACGGTTTCCAGGACCACGCACTCGGCGAACGTGCCGCGGACCGTCAGGACGGGGGAGCCGGGAAAGTACAGCTCGCCCTCGCGGTAGCCGTCGATGTCGCCGGTGAAGCGGTAGTTGCTCAGCCACTCGACGGTGTCGGCGTCGAGAAACTTCGACACGACACGCAGCTCGTCCGGGCCGAATCGGAAGCGATCGACGGCGTCGAGAATGCGCTCGGTGCCGGCCACGACGCCGTATCGGCGGCCGCCGGGAAGCCTGCGGGCGAAGACCTCGAAACTGCACGGTCTGTCTGCATAGCCGCTGGCCAGGGCCGCGGACAGCATCGTGTACTCGTACTGGTCGGTCAGCAGTGCAGTGCTGGCTCCGTCGCTGGAAAGCGTGTGATCGGTGGTCGCGTCATTGCTCACCTCGATCACACTACGAGCGCAGGGGCGAACGTGTGGGGTCGGCCCGACACGCCGTACCCTGTTGCCATGCCTTGGTTGACGGTGGATGGATCGCTTCTGCCCGTGGACGGCTTCTCGGCACTCGAAGTCGCGGCGGCGTCGCCGCAGGCGGTGCCGGCCGAAACCGAGGCCGTTGCTGCCGACGAAGCGCACGACACTCCGTGGGTCACCATCGTGTGGGACGACCCGGTCAACTTGATGCACTACGTCACCTACGTGTTCCAGAAGCTCTTCGGCTACAGCAAGGCCAAGGCCACCGAGTTGATGATGCAGGTGCACTCCGAGGGCAAGGCGGTCGTGTCGAGCGGCGAGCGCGATGCGATGGAGAACGACGTCAAAAGGCTGCACGCGGCGGGCCTGTGGGCCACCATGCAGCAGGACAAGTAGTCAGCAGTTCGCCACCTCTACGTCAGAGAAGGACACCACCGACAGTGCGCACGTGGACGAGACGGAATTCGTTGTCCGGGGTCAAGATCAAGTCCGAGATCGACGCTCGTGAGGCGGCGGTGCTCAAGTCCCTGGTCGCATCCGTTCTCGGCCTGCTACGCGATCGTTCCGCCGCGGCACCCACCGACGAGCTCGCTACGCTGACCGGGCTGCGTACCGGCCACAACAGCCCGCCGGACGATGCAGCGCTGGCCCGGTTGCTGCCGGACTTCCACCGCGCCGATCCCGAACACGACGATCAGGATCCGGCCGATCTGAACGGTGCCCTCCGCGGGTTGCACGAGCCCGAGATCATCGACGAGAAGTTGGCTGCCGGGGCAGTGATCCTCGCAACCCTGCCCGATTCCGGCGGAAAGATCGTGCTCACCCAGGAACAGGCCGACGCGTGGTTGACGGGTCTCAACGACGTGAGGCTGGCGCTCGGGACCACACTGGGTATCAGTGCGGACACTCCTGACGTACTCGACGAGGGCGATCCTCGTGCTCCCCATCTGGACGTGTACCACTGGTTGACCTGGATGCAGGATTCCCTCGTCCAGGTCCTCGTTCCCTAGGGTGCCGACGTGACCGCAGCCTTCTCGAAACCCGGCCCCCGGGACTGCTTGACCGATGTGGCAGGTCTGTTGGTCGGCCATCATCACGAACTCGACGACGACGCCGCGATGGGGTCCGGTTCGGCCACCGGCTGCACTGTGGTGCGCTTCCTCGGTGGGGCGACGGCGGCCGTCGACGTGCGAGGCGGCGGACCGGGAACGCGCGAGACCGATCTGCTCGATCCGAGCCATTCCGTTCAGCAGGTCGACGCGATCCTGTTGACCGCGGGCAGTGCGTACGGGCTTGCGGCCGCCGACGGCGTCATGCGGTGGCTCGAAGAGCACGAACAAGGCATCCCGATGGGCAGTCCGGCTCACGTCGTGCCGATCGTGCCGGCTGCGGTGATCTTCGACCTTCCGGTCGGCGACTGGGCCGCGCGCCCCACCGCGGAGTTCGGCTACCGTGCTGCGGCCACGGCAGCGACCGAGTTCGCGACGGGATCGGTCGGGGCGGGAGTCGGTGCTCGCGCCGGCGTGCTCAAAGGTGGGGTGGGCACCGCGAGCACGGTGATCGAGGGCGGTCCGGCCGACGGAGTGACGGTCGCAGCTCTGATGGTCGTCAACCCTGTGGGCGCGGTGTTCGATCCGCGCACCGGGTTGTTGTGGGGCACCGGCACACTGGGGCCCGCGGACTTCGGCATGCGCAATCCCGACGTCGACGAGGTGCGGACCGCGGCGGCGCTCGAACCCAAGGCCACTGCTCTGAACACCACGATCGGCGTGGTTGCGACGGATGCGCCGCTGTCGTCGGCGTCGTGCAAGCGAATAGCCGTCGCGGGTCACGACGGACTCGCGCGGGCCATCAGACCTGCGCACTCGCCACTCGACGGCGACACCGTCTTCGCCGTGTCCACGGGCACCAGGGCCGTCACCGCCGAGTCCTCTGTGCCCGCAGCATTCTCCCCGGAACTACCGGTGTTGGCGGCGGTCACCGAAGCCGCGGCGATCGTCGTCGAGCGAGCCATCGTCCGGGCCCTGCTCGACGCCACGTCGGTGGCCGGCATCCCCACCTATCGTCAGATCTTCCCCTCCGCATTCACGGCGTCGCGTCTCTGACCGGCAGGTAGCCGCTACCGGTACCGTGGAGAGACCGAGGTTGGAGGCGATCATGAGTGAGACCGGCAAGCTTCCCGGTGAGCGAGTGCGGCCCGCGTGGATGCAGGCAGCCGTCTTCGTCGGAGGATTCGTGGCGCTGCTGTGGATCATCGAGATCATCGACGTCGCGAGCGGTTCACGGCTCGAGCAGAACGGTATCGAGCCTCGTTCCGCCGACGGCTTGTGGGGCATCCTGTTCGCGCCCGTGCTGCACGACGACTGGCAGCACCTGATCGCCAACACGGTTCCCCTGATCGTGCTCGGTTTCCTGGTGTTGCTCTCGGGCATCGCGCGTGGTCTGGCTGCCACCGGGATCGTCTGGGTGATCGGCGGCGTCGGTACCTGGCTCACGGCCGGCACCTACAGCAACACGATCGGCGCGTCGATTCTGATCTTCGGCTTCATCACGTACCTGCTCGTTCGTGGATTCTTCACTCGACAACTCGGCCAGCTCGCGATCGGGGTCGTGGTGTTCGTGCTGTACGGCAGCGCGCTGTGGGGCGTGCTGCCGAGCGATCCGAACATCTCCTGGCAGGGCCATCTGTTCGGCGCAGTGGGTGGGGTCGTCGCAGCTCGGCTGCTGTCCGCCGACGCCCGGGCCGACAGAGCGCGCGCCAGAGCACTCGATCGTCCCACTCCGTAGGCGGTAGGTAACCGCGAGCACAGCTGTGTTCGGGCGTGAAATTCGCCGACTCGCGCGGTCAATACTGCCCGAACGTTTCGAGTGACGCGCTCGGCGTGGCAGCATGGCTTACATGCGAATTACCGTCCTGGGATGTTCGGGCAGTGTGTCCGGACCCGATTCACCCGCGTCGGGTTACCTCCTGGAAGAAGAGGAGACCGCGCCGGTCGTTCTCGATTTCGGGCCCGGCGTCCTCGGGGCGTTGCAGCGTTATGTCGATCCGGGTGACGTGAGCGTTCTGCTTTCGCATCTGCACGCCGATCACTGCCTCGATGTTCCCGGTCTGCTCGTGTGGCGTCGCTACCATCCGAACCCGCCGGAAGGGCGCGCGATCGTCTACGGACCGAAGGACACTGCGTTTCGGCTCGGAGTGGCGTCGGCCGAGTGCGGCGGTCAGATCGACGACATGTCCGACACCATCGATCTACGCCGCTGGGTGGACGGCCGGACCATCGAATTCGGACAGCTGTCGATTCTGACCCGGCAGGTGTTCCATCCCCCGGAGTCGTACGGCATGCGGGTCACCACCGGCGGCGGAAAGACATTCGCGTACAGCGGCGACACCGGTATGTGCCAGGCGGTGCAGGATCTGGCTCAGGGTGCCGATGTCTTTCTCTGCGAGGCGTCGTGGACCGACAGCCCGGATCGGCCCGAGGGCGTCCACCTGTCCGGTATCGAGGCCGGTCGCATCGCTCGGGAAGCCGGAGTGGGGGAGCTGCTGCTCACCCACATTCCGCCCTGGACGTCTCGCGAGGATGTCATAGCCGAGGCGAAGGCAGAGTTCAGCGGACCGGTGCATGCCGTCGAGCCAGGGGACGCCTTCACCGTATGACGACGCGCTAGGCTTCGAGTCGTGTCCAGACGAGAAGACGGCAGAGCGGACGACGAGCTCCGCACCATCAAGATCACCCGCGGATTCACCACTCACCCGGCAGGGTCGGTGCTGGTCGAATTCGGCAACACCAGGGTGATGTGCACGGCCAGCGTCGAGGAGGGCGTACCGCGCTGGCGGAAGGGATCCGGCCTGGGCTGGCTCACCGCCGAGTACGCAATGCTTCCCGCTGCTACCCACACGCGCAACGGACGCGAGTCCGTCAAGGGCAAGGTCGGCGGACGCACTCAGGAGATCTCCCGACTGGTCGGACGCTCACTGCGCGCGTGCATCGATCTGGCAGCGATCGGCGAGAACACGATCGCCCTCGACTGCGACGTGTTGCAGGCCGACGGCGGCACCCGTACTGCTGCCGTGACCGGGGCGTTCGTGGCTCTCAGCGACGCCGTCACCTACCTACGAGCAGCTGGACGCCTGGCCGACCCGCAGCCGATCTCGTGCATGATCGCCGCGGTCAGTGTCGGCGTCGTCGACGGCCGGGTGCGTCTCGACCTTCCGTACGAAGAGGATTCGCGAGCCGAGGTCGACATGAACGTCGTTGCGACCGACACCGGAACTCTGGTCGAGATTCAGGGAACCGGCGAAGGCGCGACCTTCCCGCGCACTACCCTCGACAAGCTCCTCGATTCTGCGTTCGTCGGCATCGACAAGCTGTTCGAGGTGCAGAGGGAGGCGCTGGCGTTGCCGTACCCGGGGGATCTGCCCGAGCCTGCCACCGCAGAAACGAAGAAGAAGTTCGGTGCCTGACACCAAGCTGCTGGTAGCCAGTCGTAACGCGAAGAAGCTGCGAGAACTGCGACGGGTACTCGACGCCGCCGGCCTCGTGGGTATCGAGTTGGTCGGTCTCGACGAGGTGCCGCCGTTTCCCGAGGCACCCGAAACCGGAGCGACGTTCGAGGACAACGCGGCGGCCAAAGCGCGCGACGGTGCGGCGGCAACCGGATTGCCCTGCGTCGCCGATGATTCCGGGATCGAAATCGACGCATTGAACGGAATGCCCGGGGTGCTCTCCGCGCGCTGGTCCGGAACTCACGGGCAGGACGAGGCCAACACGGCGCTCGTGCTGGCGCAGCTGAGCGATACCCCCGACGAACGGCGCGGGGCTGCTTTCGTATCGGCGTGTGCGTTGGCGGTCCCGGGCGGAGCCGAGACCGTCGTTCGAGGTGAGTGGCGCGGCGTTGTTGCGCGAGAGCCGTTGGGCGACAACGGTTTCGGATACGATCCGATCTTCGTGCCGGAGGGGGACGGCCGCAGTGCCGCGCAGTTGGCTCCGGACGAAAAGGACGCGGCCTCTCATCGCGGCCGCGCGCTGCGCAAGCTGGTTCCTGCTCTCGAAGCGTTGACGGGGCGATAGTCGTGGCGGCGCGGGCAATGTTGACGAGAACCACGGTCGTGCTCGCTGCCGCTGCCCTGTGCCTGCTCGGCACCCCTGCTTCGGCAGCGCCGGTCGCGGGATCGTTCGCCGAGGCCTTGGTCTACTCGGTGGCTCATCCCGGTGCGACGCCGGCGGGCGCGAACGATTACTCGTGCGTTCCCAGCGCTCGACATCCCGAACCGGTCATCTTGGTGCACGGTTTTTTGGAGAACTCCTACGCGAACTGGTCGTCGCTGTCACCGGCCCTGGTCGACGCCGGATACTGCGTGTTCGCACTCGACTACGGCAACACCGGGCCGGTGCCTGCGTTGGGAGCGCTGGGAACGATTCCCGAGAGTGCCGCGGAATTGTCCACGTTCGTCGATTCCGTGCTCGCGGCGACGGGTGCGCAGAAGGTGTCAATCGTGGGCCACTCGAAGGGCGGCACGGTGCCGCGCTACTACGCCCGCTTTCTCGGCGGTGATCGCACCGTCTCGCGCATAGTGGCGCTGTCTCCGCCGAACTATCCGACCGCCGGTCCGCCGGTGCAGGACGACCTGCTCGAGCGGTTGAACGAGGGCAGCGACACGGTCGCGGGGATCGATTACACGACGATCGTGACCCGATACGACCAGGTTGTCGTTCCGTACACGGCGTCGCTCCTTACCGGAGCGGGAAATACGAACGTGGTGCTGCAGGACGTATGCCCCGGCAATGTCGTCGAACACACAGGAATCTCGTACGATCCGCTGGCGCAGCGGCTGGTGGAAAACGCGCTGGATCCGGAGAACGCACAGCCGATCACCTGCTGACGTCAGACGCCGAAGTCGGCCTTGACCTGCTCGGTGCGCTTGTGTTCGACGTAGAACGACAGGAACGGAACAGTTCCGGCGAGCAGGGTGCCGATGGTCCGACCGGCCGGCCACCGCACCTTGATCGCAAGGTCGATCGTCAGGATCAGGTATACGAGGTAGACCCAACCGTGCACTACCGCAATCCAGTTGGGCACATTCTCGACCTTGAAAATGTACTTCGCGACCATTTCGGTCACGAGGACGAGCAACCAGATACCGGTGACGTAGGCGAGCACGCGATAGCGCAGCAGCGCCGACGCGATCTTCCGAGTCTTGTTGGTGGACGCCTTGGTCTTGTCCGGTGCCGAACTCACGTGGTGCTCCTGTCGGTCCCGCGGGATTCGTTCAGCTCCGCGAGGTAGCTGTTGTACTCCAAAAGTTGCCTGGCCTCGGGGTCGTCCAGATCGCCGACGTCGGGGTCTGCCGCGCGGCGCTGGGGGAGCAGATCGAGAGGGACCTCGGTCGGTCCGTCGGGCTGCCCGGCGTCGGGCTGGTCCTGGTCCTCGTCTTCGAGGCGGACGAACTTGCGGTAGGCGTAGACGACGAACGCCGCGAACAAGGGCCACTGGAACGCGTAGCCGAGGTTCTGGCCGTTACCGCCGACCGCCTCGAAGCGTTCCCACTGCCACCAGCCGAGACCGAGACACACCGCCGCGGACACGATCACCAGCGCAATGAGCGCGGGTCGACGCTTCGGGCGGGATGAGGTCACCACTCGACGGTACCGGAGCGACTACTACCGAAGGTAGTCACATCGGGTGGTCGGCCGGTGATTCTCACCATGGACGAGCCGGGTGCGACTTACGACCGACGACGGTTCGCCCGTGCTTCGGCAAGTTGCTCGGCCCCCGGGCCGGTGATGTCGGCGAGAGCGCTGCTGCGCCCCGTCAGCACCAACGCCAGGGTGCCCGCCGATCCTTCGACGACAGGGCCCTCGCCCCGACTCCAGTCCAGATCGGTTGCGCGCCACTGCAGTCGAAGATCGGGTCCTTTGAACGGTGCCGCACCGCTTTCCGGCACCAGGAAGTCGAGCATCGTAACCATGCGATGCTCGGGAACGTGGTGCTCGATTCCCAGCGGCCTGCACACATCGAGCCCGTGCACGATGACGTCGGACAACGGGGCCAGCGGACCGTGGCCCGGCGGGGTGAACTTCTTGTCTGCGTGAGCTGTCAGGAGCGCGGGTAACTCGTCGCCGTGCTTGCGCTTCGTTCGCTGGGTCATCATCTGATTGGCCCGGTCGAAGTTCCCTCGAGTGCGCACCATGGCGAGTCCGAACTGCCAGAGCGGGACGATCAGGGGCACCACGAGATGGGCGGCGACGTCGCGGACCGTCCAGGCGTCGCACAGCGATGGGGTGTCCCACTGTTCGGGTGTCAGGGTGTCGAAAGTGCGTGCGAGAGAGCGTCGTTCGTCGGAAGTTTCGGCGAAGATCGCGTCGTCATCGAGATCGCTGGACATGCGAGCCACCTTCACACGTTGGAACCTGTAGACCTGGGAGTCTCGAGAAAAGCCGGGTCGAACGACCGTTGTGCGCGAGGGGGGACTTGAACCCCCACGTCCTGAGACACTGGAACCTAAATCCAGCGCGTCTGCCAATTCCGCCACTCGCGCGTGCCGGTGAAGTCTACAACCGATGCTGCTGTGCGTGCGACGCGGTTCTTCGAGCCACGTCGACGTCCGATTAGGCTCGCCGGGTGGTGAAGAAGGAGAACTCGTTCGATCCGGCGCGCATCCTCGAACTGCTGTGGCGGGTCGACGCGAAACCTAGCCGAACCGGCCTGAGCGTCGACGCGATCGTCGACGCGGCAATCGAGATGGCCGATGCGAACGGGTTGGAGTCGGTGTCGATGCGCAATGTGGCCGAGCATCTGGGGGTCGGTGCGATGTCGCTGTACACCCACGTGCCGGGGCGTCAAGAGTTGACGGACCTGATGATCGATCGGTCTCTGGCAGATCTGTACGCACACGTCGACGAGCCGGCATCGGTTTCCGGAGGGTGGCGGCCCGCGTTGCGATTCGTTGCCGAGCGCAATTGGCAACTCTATCAACGACATTCGTGGCTGCTCGACGCCGTCGGTGCGCGTCCGGTGCTCGGTCCGCACACCAACGACAAGTACGAGGCAGAGCTGCGCACCCTCGTCGGTACCGGGCTCGGTGACGTCGAGATCGATTCGGTGTTGACACTGGTTCTCACTCACGTGGCGGGGACCGCGAGGGCCTCGGCCGCTGTCGATCGGGTGAAGAAGCAGTCGGGAATGTCCGACGCTCAGTGGTGGGCAGCCACTGCACCCGTCATCGAGCGGGTGATGACGCGCGAGCGTTTTCCGGTGTCGTCCCGCATCGGGACGGCCGCGGCGACGTCGTACGACGCCGCCAGCGACCCCGTGCATGCCTATCGTTTCGGTGTGGAGTGCATCCTCGATGGCGTCGAGGTGATGATCTCGCAGAGGTTGTGATCTCCCAGAGTCAGCCCGCCGATCGGAGCTCAGCCTCGGAATGACGCTGCGGCGGTCTGCGCAGCTTGTGCTGGTAACGCCAGAGCGCGTGCTCGAGCGAGGCGAGATCGACGTGGAGTGCGTCCGCTACGGCGTCGAGAATCACGGGGGAGCGCTCCTCGGCGATGTCGGCGGCGAGGTCTCGATGGAGTGGTTCGAGAGCGTCGGCAACGAACGCGGTCAGATGTGCGGTCGCCTTGTCGGTGCGTACGCCCAGATGCATGAGCATGCACTCCCAGGTGGTCTCGCCGAGGCCAGGGATCGCGCGGAACGCATCGAAATGTTCCGTCGTGTGCTGCTCGAAATCGGTCGAACGGCTCAACCCCGACGCGATCAGCGTCTGCGCTGCCACAGCGGCTGCCGCCGCCTTGGTTCGGCTGTTTCCCGGAACGAGCTGACGGTTGCACAGGATCTGCACGAGCTGATCCGGATCCGAAGTCAGTTCTGCAAGGGTTGTCAAGTCGTCGAGTCGGTTATCGCCGCGGTGTGACCGCCACCGTGCGATGACCGCTCGCACCCCACTGGTCGGTCCTCCGTAAGGAGCGCGCGCGGAGAAGATCGCGTCGAGCAGCGCCGCCTCGGATTCGCCGCGCCACCCCGGTGTCCAGTGCGGCGAATTCGATTGCGAGGCAAACGATTCGATGCGCGACAGCATTGCTTCGAGCTCGCCCGTCGTGCAAGTGTCCGTAACCGATGAATACATGAATTCCCCCCGGAGTTCGTCGACCGCCCTATCGGATGCGGTTCGTAGGAGAAAGCTAGACGACCCCACCGACAGGTCACCGGACGCTCAAGGAGTGCTCGAGATCACATCACAAAAAGATAACGAAAAATGCGAGGGTTCCCTCATGTTTCGCCGTCGCCGCCGAGTCTCCCGCCAGGGTCGATGCGGGTTACTCGCGAGTTGGGTAAACAAAAAGTAAAGGCGCTTGCGCGGACGTACTCGCTGGTAGCACTCGGACGTCCGAGCAAACCTGAGGATTTCCTCATGATTTTGTGTCAACCTGGAGCAGCGCGAAGGAGACCTGTCGACGAAGACAGGCTCACGCTTTGCCCTGTTGCCCACGACGCACCACGGCAGTCATCACAGCGAACGCCTCGACCCCCCGAGGCGTCCACGAGAGGAATCTTCAGCCTTGACGATCAACGAGAGCACACCATCACACGGACGCGGCTCGCGAAGCACAGGCAACGCAGGCAAAGCCCCTAGAAGCAGTGGCGGCTCTCGGACTCTGGCAGATCGATTCGCCGCGGGCGAGCCGTACGCCCTGGCGTTCGGTGGTCAGGGTGCGCCCTGGCTGAGTTCGCTCGAAGAGCTCGCGCGCGATTCCGCACTCGAGCCCGAACTGACCGATCTCGTCAACGAGGCCGCAGCAGTGCTCGCGCCCGTGTCCGACGAGCTGCTGGTCGTCCGCTCGGTCGGCTTCGACCCGATCGGTTGGATGCTCGAGCAGGACCTCGCCGACGACGACACCGCCGGCTCCTACGGGCCCTCCGAAGCGGCACTGACCTCGGCTGCGGTGTCTCTGCCGGGCGTCTTCCTCACTCAGGTCGCCGCGTTGCGCGCGCTGAAGCTGCAGGGCCTCGACCCCGCCCAGACCCCGCCGGTCAAGGTGGTCGGACACTCGCAGGGCCTCATCGCCGCCGAGTCCGTCGCCGCGGACGGCGCACAGGACGCCAATTTCCTGGCCATTGCGCAGTTGGTCGGTGCGGCTGCCGGACTCGTCGGACGTCGCCGCGGCATCATCGGTGCCGGTGACCGTGCGCCGATGGTCTCGGTCGGCAACGTCGAGCCCGAACGTCTGCAGGCGATCGTCGACGAGCTGGAGATACCGGGAGCACCCGAACGCTCCGCTGCTCTGGCCATCCGCAACGGTCGTCGCCGCGTCGTGCTGTCCGGCCCGCCGGCTCAGTTGGCTCGCGTGCAAGAGAAGTGCGAGCAGATCGCGGCTCGGGAAGAACGAGAGCGCGATGCCAAGAAGCGCGGCGGCGCGGTGTTCGCACCCGTCTTCGAGCAGCTCCCGGTCGAGATCGGCTTCCATCACCCCGCATTGAACGACGCCGTGGAGCTCGTCGACGCCTGGGCGCAGCGTTGCGGTCTCGACGCAGCCCTGGCCCGCGAACTGGCGCAGAAGATCCTCGTCGATTCCGTGGACTGGGTCGACGCCATCGACGGTGTCGTCGAGGCCGGCGCGGACTGGATCCTCGACCTCGGACCCGGTGACCTCCTCACCCGCATGACCACCCCCGCGCTGCGTGGACAGGGCGTCGGCATCATCGCGGCATCCTCGCGCGGCGGCCACCGAAATCTGCTCACTCCAGGAGCCGCACCCGAGGTGCAGCCGGCATGGTCGGCATTCGCACCCAAGCCCGTGACGCTCCCCGACGGCCGCGTCGTCGTCGAGACGTCCTTCACCAAGATGACCGGACGTTCGCCGATCCTGCTCGCCGGCATGACGCCGACGACGGTCGACGCGAAGATCGTCGCGGCCGCAGCCAACGCAGGCCACTGGGCCGAGCTCGCCGGTGGCGGACAGGTC
This sequence comes from Rhodococcus sp. 06-1460-1B, assembly GCF_002258475.1. Classification (NCBI taxonomy): domain Bacteria; kingdom Bacillati; phylum Actinomycetota; class Actinomycetes; order Mycobacteriales; family Nocardiaceae; genus Rhodococcus; species Rhodococcus sp. 06-1460-1B. The sequence continues at coordinate 245,981 of NZ_NOYS01000025.1, read as the reverse complement.
ACCGAGGACATCTTCACCGACCGCGTCGCCGAGCTCTCCACGTTGCTCGAGCCCGGCCGCGCCATCCAGTTCAACTCGCTCTTCCTCGACCCGTACCTGTGGAAGCTGCAGCTCGGCGGTCGCCGCATCGTGCAGCGTGCCCGTGCAGCGGGTGCGGCCATCGACGGCGTCGTCGTCACAGCAGGCATCCCCGAACTGGACGAGGCAGTGGCTCTCATAGAGGAGCTCTCCGAGGCCGGCATCAGCTACGTCTCGTTCAAGCCGGGTACCGTCGCGCAGATTCGCGCCGTGATCCGCATCGCCAACGAGGTTCCGTCCTACCAGGTCAACGTCCATATCGAGGGTGGCCGCGCAGGCGGACACCACTCGTGGGAAGACCTCGACGACCTGCTGCTGACCACCTATGCCGAGCTCCGCTCGCGCCCCAACCTGGTGATCTGCGTCGGCGGCGGTATCGGAACACCCGAGCGGGCCGCGGACTACCTGACCGGAACCTGGTCTGCCGTGCACGGATACCCGAAGATGCCTCTCGACGGCATCCTCGTCGGTACCGCTGCGATGGCAACTCTGGAAGCCACGACGGCTCCCGAGGTCAAGCAGCTTCTCGTCGACACGCCGGGAACTCCCGACTGGGTCGGGGCCGGAACCGCCAACGGCGGAATGGCCTCCGGCCGCAGCCAGCTCGGTGCCGACATCCACGAGATCGACAACGCGGCATCGCGTTGCGGTCGGCTGCTCGACGAGGTCGCCGGCAACGCCGACGCCGTGGCCGAGCGCCGCGACGAGATCATCGCCGCACTCGACGGCACCGCCAAGCCGTTCTTCGGCGACGTCGCCGAGATGACCTACCAGCAGTGGCTGAGCCGCTACCTGGATCTGGCCATCGGAACGGACTCACGCAGCGAATTCGACTGTGGCGGCGAGTTCACCGATGCGGTGACCGAGGCCCGTGAATCGGTGTGGCTCGACGTCACCTGGCGCACGCGCTTCCTCGAAATGCTGCAGCGCGCCGAGGCACGCTTGCACCCGGTCGATCGTGGCCCCATCCCCACCCTGTTCGCCGACGCCGAGGTACTCGAGCGTCCCCGCGCAGCACTGAAGTCGCTGCTTGCTCAGTTCCCCGACGCCGGTGACGTGATTCTGCACCCGGCCGACATCACCTTCTTCACCTCGCTGTGCCGCATGCCCGGCAAGCCCGTCAACTTCGTTCCCGTCGTCGACGGTGACGTGCGCCGCTGGTGGCGCAGTGACTCGCTGTGGCAGGCACACGACGCTCGCTACTCGGCCGATCAGGTCTGCATCATCCCCGGAACCGTTGCCGTCGCAGGTATCACTCGCGTCGACGAGCCGGTGGGCGAACTGCTGAACCGCTTCGAGAAGGCCACCGCGGACCAGCTTCTCGCCGAGGGTGTCGAGCCGGCGGCCATCGCCAGCCGACGCCACGCCGAGATCGCACCGGGACTGCTGGGCATCGTGCTGGCAGCTCCCGACGTCACCTGGGCCTCGCGCATGACGCAGAACCCCGTTGCACGCCTGGGAGATCCGGCCGACTGGACCGTCGACTCCGATACGGTCGCCTCGCATCCGCAGACCGGCTCCACGTTGACCGTGCTCGACACCGAGCACGTCGAACTGCTGGTCCCGCTCGCCCCGGGCAAGGAAGTACGCATCCGTCTGACGGTGCCCGCCTCCACCATCGACGGCGGCGCTCCCGTCGTCACCGCACAGGATGCTCAGCAGGCCATGTCGGCACTGCTCGGAGTTGCTGCCGGCCAGGAGCTTCCGGCCGTCAAAGGCGGCGTCGCGCGGCTGAACATCGCGTGGGTTCCCGATCTGATCGCCGACCACGCCGGCGTCACCGGATCCGGACTGCCCGACACACTGACCGTCAGCGGAAAAGCTGTTCCCGACGTTCTCGTCGGTGCCTGCTGGCCCGCCGTCTTCGCCGTCCTCGGTGCGACCCGTAACGCCGAGGGCATCGACGTCATCGAGGGCATGCTCGACCTGGTTCACCTCGATCACAGCGTCAACCTCGTCGGTGAATTGCCCACCGACACTTCGATTCTCGTGGTCAAGGCCGCAGCAGGAGAGGTGCTCGATACCGACCTCGGTCGCGTCGTCGAGGTCACCGTCGAGATCGGTGCCATGCTCGGTGAGGGTCTCGACGCCCCGGCCGTCGCAACTCTGGTGGAGCGCTTCGCCATTCGTGGACGCACCGGCAAGGGCGAGTTGGTGGATCCGGCTCGCGCCGGCGGTTCGCTGAGCGCCGATGCCAAGGACACCCCGCGCCGTCGCCGTCGCCAGGCCACCATCGTGGCCCCGCGCAACATGGCCGCATTCGCGCAGGTCTCGGGCGACCACAACCCGATTCACACCTCCGATGCCGCGGCGTTGCTCGCCGGCCTCGGTAGCCCGATCGTGCACGGCATGTGGCTCTCGGCTGCGGCGCAGCAGACCGTCACCGCAGTCGACCACGAGGACACCAAGACTCCTCCGCGTCGTCTCACTGCCTGGACTGCTCGTTTCCTCGGAATGGTCCGTCCCGGAGCGGAGATCGACGTTCGCGTCGACCGCACCGGATTCGACCAGGGTGCCGAACTGGTCGAGGTGTCCTGCCGAGTCGGCGGCGAACTGGTCATGGTCGCCACCGCACGCACCGCCGCGCCGAAGACCGTCTACGCGTTCCCCGGCCAGGGCATCCAGCGCCCGGGTATGGGACTGGACGCACGCGCTCGCTCCAAGGCCGCGCGTGAGATCTGGGAGCGAGCCGACAAGCACACCCGCAGCGCGCTCGGCTTCTCCATTCTCGCTGTCGTGCGCGACAATCCGACGTCGCTCAAGGCCCGCGGGGTCACGCACAAGCATCCCGACGGTGTGCTGCACCTGACGCAGTTCACCCAGGTTGCGATGGCCGTTCTCGGTGTCGCACAGGTTGCCGAACTGCGCGAATCCGGAGCGTTCGTGGAGAATTCGATTCTCGCCGGCCACTCGGTGGGTGAGTACAACGCTCTGGCAGCCGTTGCCGGTGTGCTCCCGCTCGAGGCCGTTCTCGAGGTCGTCTTCCAGCGTGGCTCGGCCATGCACGCACTCGTTCCCCGTGACGAGAACGGCCGCAGTGACTACCGTATGGCTGCCATCCGCCCGTCCCAGATCGGCCTGGCCGACGAGGACGTGCAGGGCTTCGTCGCCGGTGTCGCAGAAGAGTCCGGTGAGTTCCTCGAGATCGTCAACCTCAACTTGCGTGGCTCGCAGTACGCCATCGCAGGCACCGTTGCCGGCCTCGGTGAGCTCGAGAAGAAGATCGCCATCCGCCGGGCAGAGTTCGGCGGCAAGGCCGCCTACATCATGGTTCCGGGCATCGACGTGCCGTTCCACTCGACGGTTCTGCGCGGTGGAGTCGACGATTTCCGTAGCCGCCTCGAGACCCTGCTGCCCGAGCAGCTCGATCCCGCGATCCTGGTCGGTCGCTACATTCCGAACCTGGTGCCCAAGCCGTTCTCGCTCGACCGGGCCTTCGTTCAGGAAATCGCCGACCTCGTACCGTCCGAGCCGCTGAACACCGTTCTCGCAGAGTTCGATTCGTGGGCCGCACGGCCGAGCGATCTGTGCCGCGTGATTCTGACCGAGCTGCTGGCATGGCAGTTCGCCAGCCCGGTCCGGTGGATCGAGACTCAGGATCTGCTCTTCGCAGACGAGTCCGACGGCGGTATGGGCGTCGAGCGTTTCGTCGAGATCGGGCTCGGTGCAACACCCACCGTGGCCAACCTCGCGTCGCAGACTCTCAAGCTGCCCGGCCGCTTCGGCCACCCGGTCGAGGTGCTCAACCTCGAACGCGAAGCCGCGATCGTCTACGGCACCGATACCGACCCGGCTCCGGCCGACGAGGACGAGGCAACACCCGCTCCCGAAACCGCTGCTCCGGCAGCCGCAGCTGCTCCGGCTGCAGCACCCGCTCCGGCAGCTGCACCGTCGGGCGGACCGCGCCCCGACGACATCGCGTTCGTCGCCGCCGACGCGACGAAGATTCTCATCGGACTGTGGACCAAACTGCAGCTCGATCAGATCGGGCCCGCCGACACCATCGAGGCACTGTGCGACGGCGTCTCCTCACGTCGTAACCAGCTGCTCGTCGACCTCGGCTCCGAGCTCTCGCTCGGTGCCATCGACGGCGCAGCCGACGCCGACATGGGTGCGCTCTCGGGCACGGTGAACAAGCTGGCTCGTACGTACAAGCCCTTCGGTCCGGTGCTCAGCGACTCCATCAACGATCACCTCCGCAAGGTCTTCGGCCCCTCGGGACGACGCCCGGCCTCCATCGCCGACCGCGTCAAGAAGACCTGGGAACTGGGCGACGGCTGGGCGCACCACGTCACCGCCGAGGTCGCTCTCGGTACCCGTGACGGTGCCTCGGTCCGCGGCGGTGCACTCGGTGGCCTGGCCGACGGCGCTCTCGCCGACGGCACTGCTGTCGACAACGTCATCGACGCCGCGGTTGCTTCGGTTGCCGCTCGTCGCGGAATCGCAGTGTCCATGCCTCAGGCAGGTGGCGGGGCCGGCGGAACCGTCGACGCTGCTGCTCTGGGCGAGTTCACCGAGCACATCACCGGTCGCGACGGCGTTCTCGCCTCCGCAGCCCGGTTGGTGCTCGAACAGCTCGGCCTGGCGGACGCACCCAACGCGCTGCTGGCCGAGAACCCCGATGCTGCTCTGGTGGAGCTGGTTTCGGCCGAGCTCGGCTCCGACTGGCCTCGCCTCGTCGCTCCCGCGTTCGACGCCAAGCGCGCAGTGCTGATCGACGACCGGTGGGCCACCGCCCGTGAGGATCTGGCTCGGTTGTGGCTCGGTACCGCAGGTGACGTGGCCGTCGAGTCCTTCGCCGGTGCAGGCAATGCCGTTGCAGCTCAAGCACAGTGGTGGAAGGCCAAGGCCGACTACGAGAACAAGACCGTGCTCGCCGAGACCTTCGGACGCATCGCAGACATCGCGGTCGCATCCGAGGACAAGGGGCAGTGGGCCGACGACGTCGCAGTCGTCACCGGTGGCAGCAAGGGATCCATCGCCGCGGCCGTGACCGCTCAGCTGTTGGCCGGAGGAGCGACTGTCTTCGTCACCACCTCCAGGCTCGACGACGAGCGCCTGGGCTTCTACCGCTCGCTCTACCGCGACAACGCACGCAACGGAGCGTCGCTGTGGGTGGTTCCGGCCAACATCGCGTCGTACACCGACGTCGATGCACTCATCGAGTGGATCGGCAGCGACTACATCGACACTGCCGGTGGCGCAAAGACATTGGTCAAGGCCGCAACCACGCCGACGATGTTGTTCCCGTTCGCCGCACCTCGGGTCATGGGCGAGATGTCCGACGCCGGAGCTCGCGCCGAAATGGAGATGCGCGTTTTGCTCTGGTCGGTCGAGCGTCTGATCACCGGACTGTCGAAGGTCGGCTACGACAACGACATCGACACTCATCTGCACGTGGTGCTTCCCGGATCGCCGAACCGCGGAATGTTCGGTGGCGACGGTGCCTACGGCGAGTCGAAGGCCGCACTCGATGCAGTCGTCGCGAAGTGGGGCTCGGAGAAGAACTGGGCCGAGCGGGTCTCCATCGCACACGCTCACATCGGGTGGGTTCGCGGAACCGGCCTGATGGGCGGCAACGATCCCATCGTCGAGGCCGTCGAAGCCGAAGGTGTCCGTACCTGGTCGACCGAGGAGATGGCGACCGAGCTGCTGCGGCTGTGCACCTTCGACGCACGTCGTCGGGCCGCGCAGGAGCCCATCGTCGCCGATCTGACGGGCGGCTTGGCCAACACCAAGCTCAACCTCGTCGAGCTTGCTCGCGACGCTGCCGCTGCTGCGGCCGAGAAAACCGAAGAGGCCGTGGACAGTTCGGTCATCGCCGCGCTGCCTGCACCTCCGCGGCTAGCCCCGACGACCGCTCCGGCGTGGCCGACCCTCGATGTCGATCCGAAGGACCTGATCGTCATCGTCGGTGCGGGTGAGCTCGGGCCCTACGGTTCGGCGCGTACTCGCTTCGAGATGGAGGTCGACGAGCAGCTCTCTGCCGCAGGCGTTCTCGAACTCGCGTGGAACACCGGCCTGATTGCCTGGGAGAACGATCCCAAGCCGGGCTGGTACGACATCGAGTCCGGTGACCTCGTTCCCGAGGAGGACATCGCCGACAAGTACCACGACATCGTGGTCGAGAAGTGCGGTATCCGCACGTACGGCGACGACGGCGCAATGGTCGGTAACACCGCTCCGCTGATGACCTCGATCTTCCTCGACAACGACCTCACGTTCGTCGTCGGAACCGAGATCGACGCACGGTCGTTCGCGGCTGCCGATCCCGAGCACACGCTGATCACACCGGTTCCCGATTCGAGCGACTGGCAGGTCACTCGCAAGGCGGGCACCGAGATTCGCGTTCCGCGCAAGATGAAGCTCACCCGTACCGTGGGTGGTCAGATTCCGACCGGATTCGATCCCACCAAGTGGGGCATCTCGCCCGACATGGCGAGTTCGGTGGATCGTGTTGCCCTGTGGAACATCGTCACTACGGTCGACGCCTTCATCTCCTCGGGCTTCAACCCGTCGGAACTGATGCGCTGGGTGCATCCGACGCTGGTCGCCAACACTCAGGGCACCGGCATGGGCGGCATGGAGTCCATGCGCTCGCTGTACATCGACACCCTGCTCGGCGATGCTCGTGCGAACGACATCCTGCAGGAGGCTCTGCCGAACGTCGTTGCTGCACACGTGGTTCAGTCGTACATCGGTAGCTACGGCGCGATGGTTCACCCCGTCGCCGCCTGCGCCACCGCGGCCGTCTCGGTCGAGGAGGGCGTCGACAAGATCAAGCTGGGCAAGGCGCAGCTCGTAGTCGCCGGCGGATTCGACGACCTGAGCACCGAAGGCATCATCGGCTTCGGCGACATGTCGGCCACCGCGGACTCGGCAGCGATGTCCGCCAAGGGAATCAGCGATCGACGCTTCTCCCGGGCAAACGACCGCAGGCGCGGAGGATTCGTCGAATCGCACGGCGGCGGAACGATTCTGCTCGCTCGCGGCGATCTGGCACTCGAGATGGGCCTGCCCGTCCTCGGAGTGGTGGCCTACGCACAGTCGTACGGCGACGGAGTGCACACGTCGATCCCGGCTCCGGGACTCGGCGCACTCAGCGCCGGTCGCGGCGGCAGGGATTCGGCACTGGCGCTCTCGCTCAACGCACTCGGCGTCAGCGCAGACGACGTGGCCGTGATCTCCAAGCACGACACCTCGACTGCAGCCAACGACCCCAACGAGGCCGAGTTGCACACCCGCCTGGCCAAGGCCATCGGTCGTTCGGACGGCGCTCCGCTGTTCGTTGTCTCGCAGAAGTCCCTCACCGGGCACTCGAAGGGCGGAGCGGCTGCCTGGCAGCTGATCGGCCTGTGCCAGGTGTTGGCCAACGGCGTCATCCCGCCGAACCGCAGCCTCGACTGCGTCGACGACAAGATGACCGGTTTCGAGCACTTGGTGTGGGCTCGTGAGCCGCTGCGCTTCGGTGACTCGGTTCCGCTGAAGGCGGGTCTGCTCACCTCGCTCGGCTTCGGGCACGTGTCCGGACTCATCGCGCTGGTGCACCCGCAGGCATTCCTCGAGGCCGTTCCGGCCGAGCGGCGTGCGGAGTACATCGCGAAGGCGAACGAGCGTCGTATCGCCGGTCAGCGCAGGCTGATCTCCGCGATGGTGGGTGGCGACTCCCTCTACGAGCGGCCCGACGATCGACGACTGGGACATGACGGGACGCCGGCCAAGGCGTCACGCGAACTGGAGGCCAACGTGTTGCTCAACGAGTCCGCTCGCCTCGGCGAGGACGACGTCTACTCCTCCGGTCTGCCGGGTGCCATCTGATGGCAATCCTGGGAGTGGGTTTCGACCTGGTGACGGTGTCCGACTTCGCCGAGCAGATGGAAAAGGTCGGCACGACGATGATTCGCGACAGCTTCACCGCGGGTGAACGTCGGCACGCGGCGACCAAGAGCTCCGACCCGACGCGGCACTACGCAGCACGGTGGGCCGCCAAGGAAGCAGTTCTGAAAGCTTGGGCGACATCACGTTTCGCACGGCCGCCGCAGATCGGCGACAATCCGTACCCGTTGATCGAGGTCGTCAACGATGCGTGGGGCCGACCGTCCATCAAGCTGCACGGCATGGCACAGGAGTTTCTGCCGACGGTCAAGATTCACCTGTCGCTGACGCACGACGGCGATATCGCCGCCGCGGTGGCGATCCTGGAGGAGTAACTCCGCGCTGAACGACGACAAAGGCCCGTCCGATCCACGAGATCGGGCGGGCCTTTCGTGTGGCTGAAGCGGGCGGGTCAGGCGTCGTCGGTGTTGACCGACCCACCCGAGCGCCTGCTCTCTTTTTCTGCGACGAGCAGATACGCCATCATGATTCGCTTGAGTTCGGCCACGGCATCTTCGTGGCTCTGGCCGTCCTGCACCGAGAAGTTCAGCATCGAGTAGACGATGTGCACCAACACCTGGGCCATCAGATTGCGACGATGCCGCGGTGTGCGCGGCGTCAACGGTCCGAGCATGCGTGAGACCTGATCGGCGAACTCGCGCTCATGAATGACCCCGGTGGCGCGGGTGGACGGTGTCGACTGCATCGCGAGCCATACTTCGCGGCGCGACGGGTCCGTCATCCACATGCCGGCCATGTGGTCGACGAAATTGTTCAGGAACCGCACCCAGTCCAGGGACGGGACCTCGCCGTCGAACTCTGCCAATTCCTGTTGGACTCCCACGAGGTCCTGACGATTGAGTTCGCAGACGATGACGTACTTGTTGGCGAAGAACTGGTACAGCGTGCCGATCGGCAGCTCTGCCCGTGACGCGACTTCTTCACAGGTGAACGACTCGAAGCCCACGTCGCTGAGCAGTTCACGCGACGCCTGGAGCAACGCGTCGAATTTGCGTTGGCTGCGTTCCTGCGTGGGACGGCGCCTCGGCATCAGCTCCTGAGTCTGCGCCGTCGACTCGAGCGCGGCGTCGAGACGGCGCGAGGACTGGGCACGAGCAGAGGGTTCCACCCGGTCAGGCTATCCGTCGCGGGTGCACGGTATCCACTTCTGTCGTGCGGGTCGCATCGTCCACTCCGGATTCGGTCGTTCTTGTGGGGGACCGCTGTGTGCGTCGACAGCTGTCGGGCCGTCTTACTGTGACAATCCCCAAGTCCGATATCAGCCAGCCAAACGGGCAGCCGGTATGGTTATGGATAGCGAATCAATTTCCGTGCAGGGTGGTCGTCGTTCGTGTCCGTGGGACGACGTTCATGGTCGGGAGCCTCACCCCGAGCACAGGGAGACTGCAGTGGCAACAATCGGTACAGCGATCGAATCCGGCTCGATGCAGACGGTCCTGCTCGAGCCGACCTCGGGGGAGGTGCTCGCGCACTCCACCACCTCGCTCGACCCCGACGTGACCGCCGTTCTACCGCGCGCGATCTCGGATATGCGTGCCGAGGCAGCAACACTGAACGTGTCGGTCGACGCCGTCGCCGTCGTGCATCGGTCCGAGTCCGAGCGCGCCGAACTCGCCACGGCAGTGACCGACGAGTCGACGGTGTTCGTCTCTGCATCCCAGTCGTTCTTGTCCTGGTTGGCCCGTGCGAAGGATCTCGCCGACGCGAGCACGGTGCTGCTCTATTACATGGGCGAACACGGCGTATCCATCTCTCTCGCCGACGCAGCCGATGCCACACTCACGCCCGCCAAGAATGCTGCCCTGGACTCGATGTCCCCCGAACGAATCGGCAGCACGATTCCGCTGGCCTGGGAAGTGGTCGACGAATCCGGCAAGAAACCACAGGCGGTGGCGCTGTTCGGAGACAGATCGAGCAACCGGGACTTGATCGACATTCTCTCCCTCGGTCTCGGTGTGCCCGTCGTGCGAGTGGGTGCCGCTGATCGGGTCGCCGCCTGCGGGGCGGCCTGGCTCGCGTCGGTTTCGGTCGAGGATCAGGCCGCTCTCGTGGAAACGGAGAGGGCCGACGACGCGGAAGAAGCCGCAGTGCCGGAGACGGTCCCTTCGGTGGTGCTCACGTCCCCGGTGGCAGCAACGGGCAGGTCGAGTTCAGCGACCGGCGGCCGCAAACTGATCTTCGCTGCGGTGCTGCTCGCCGGGGTGGCCTCGGCCGGTGTCGCCGTTGCAGCCACGCTGCCGAGTAATGGGGATGCGACCGCCGGGCAGAGCGTCGACCGACGCGACAGCGGTGCCGATTTGGCCGGCGCAACGCGGTACGTCGATCCGACGACCGTTTCGCCGCTCGTGCCTGGGCTGCCGGTCGACGCCCTGCCGAAGACGCTCCCGCCAACGGCGGATTCGGCCGTCGAGCCGACGACCACACCGACGACCGGGACGACGCAGCAGTGGACTCCACAGCAAGGGACTCCGCCGTCCTGGGTGCCGCCGGGCGCTGCGCCTGCAGGTACCCCGAAGCCCGCTGCGGCGACTGTGGATCCGCCGCACTTGACTGTGCCCACCGTCGTTCCCGAGCCGGGCAAATCCCAGGAGCAACTCGAGCAGGAAGCCTGGGATCGGCACTGGCAGCACACAGGTGAGTGGATCGCGCAGGAATTGGCCGGAGGCTGACGTGTCGCTTCGGTAGGTGCGAGCAAATGACAGACTGGCGAGAGCCCGTCTGTCATTTCTCGTCTGGAGGAACCATGCCGACCGATGCACGCCCCGCCGACATTCGATCCGCGATCGCGGAGTCGATGCCTCGCGCGAAATCGGAGCTGGCAGAACTGGTCCGGTTCCGATCTGTGCACGATCCTCGGCAGTTCCCGGTGGAGGAATGCGTCGGTGCAGCGCAATGGGTGCAGCGGGCGTTCGTCGACGCCGGAATTCCCGACGTGCAGTTGATCGAGACCAACGACGGCTCACTGGCTGTCGTCGGTTCTCGGCCGGCACCGGCGGGGGCTCCGACTGTTCTGTTGTATTCGCACTACGACGTCCAGCCTCCCGGCGACCGAAGCTACTGGGACAGTGAGCCTTTCGAGCTGACCGAGCGTGACGGTCGGTGGTACGGCCGAGGCGCGGCCGACTGCAAAGGCAACGTCTTGATGCATCTGCTGGCGCTGCGCGCGGTGGGGGAGTCGCTCGACGTCGGCGTGCGCATCGTCTGCGAGGGTTCGGAGGAGATGGGCACGGGCGGGCTCGAAGCACTCGTCGACGAGCGGCCCGAGTTGTTCGCTGCCGATGTCGTGGTGATCGGGGACACCGGCAACACTGCAGTGGGTCTGCCGACGGTCACCACTACCCTGCGTGGGATAGCCAACGTCGTCGTACACGTGGAAACGCTTGCCGGAGAAGTGCATTCGGGTATGTATGGGGGACCGGCACCCGATGCGCTCGGCGCGCTGATCCAGGTGCTGGCCACACTGCGTAACGAGCACGGGGACACTACCGTCGACGGTCTCGATGGCACGCGGACCTGGGATGGGGTGCCGTACGACGCCGAGCAGTTCAGGTCCGATGCCGGAGTCCTCGACGGCGTCGCTCTGGCAGGTTCGGGCACCGTGGCCGACGCGGTATGGGCACGGCCGGCTCTGACCGTTCTCGGAATCGACTGCCCGCCCGTCGTGGGCTCGGCCGCCGCAATCTCCCCTCGAGCCTCGGCACGGCTGAATTTGCGAGTTCCGCCAGGGATGGATCCGCAGCAGGCGCAGGATGCGTTGGTGGCGCATCTGGAGGCACGTACGCCGTGGAATGCGCGTGTCACCGTCGAGCGTGAGGCGATCGGTTCGCCGTTCCGGGCCAGAACGGACGGCCCGGGCTACGCGGCGTTGTCAGGTGCCTTGGAAGAGGCATTCGGACGTCCCATGGGGACGGCGGGGCAGGGCGGGTCCATTCCGTTGTGCAACGCGTTGGCGGAGGCATTGCCGGACGCCGAGATCGTGCTGATGGGCGTCGAAGAGCCCCGATGCCGGATCCACGCCCCGAACGAGAGCGTGGACCCGACGGAAATCGAGAAGATGGCCGTCGCCGAGGCATTGTTCCTGCAGCGACTGGCCAGGTCGCACAGCTAGTCGCTCACACGGATAGGTCGCGGCGCAATTTGGCGACGTGGCCGGTGGCGCGGACGTTGTACTGCGCCACCTCGATCTTGCCTTCCTCGTCGACCAGGAACGTCGAACGAATGACGCCCTCGTAGACCTTGCCGTAGTTCTTCTTCTCACCGAACGCACCCCAGGCCTGCAACGTCGTCTTCTCCTCGTCGGAGAGCAGGGGGAATGTCAGCTCCTCCTTGTCGCGGAATTTGGCGAGCTTGGCCGGCTTGTCGGGGGAGATGCCGATGACCTCGAGGCCTTCGCCGTTGAGCTCGGCGAGGCTGTCGCGGAAGTCGCAGGCCTGCTTGGTGCAGCCCGGGGTGCTCGCGGCGGGGTAGAAGTACACGATCACCTTCTTGCCGGCGTAGTCGGCGAGGGAGACGTCGTTGCCGTCGGCATCGGGCAGGGTGAACGCCGGAGCGGTGTCGCCCGGCTCGAGCTTGCTGTATTCGGTCACCGCACGAGAGTATCGAAATACCGCCGTGCTCTAGGCTCGAGTACGACCAAGACTATTTGCAGACAAGTTGGAGGACACGTGGCCAAGGACACCGACCGAATCGAGCGCGAGATCGAGGCCGCTCGCAATCAGCTGGCCAGCACGCTGGACGAGCTGAGCGTCCGTGCCAGCCCCAAGAACATCGTCGCCAACACCAAGCAGACGGTGGTGGCCAAGCTCAACGAGCCGGCCGTGAAGTTCACTCTGCTCGGAGTCGGCGCAGTGGTAGCAGTTCTCGTGGTTCGCAGGATCTTCAACTGACGCAACAGGTGCTCCGACCAGCCGATTTCACATCTGGCGGCATCTGCTGTTAATGTTTCTCCCGCACCGCAGAGAACACGCGGTGCGGATCGGCGCCATTAGCTCAGTTGGTTAGAGCAGCTGACTCTTAATCAGCGGGTCCGGGGTTCGAATCCCTGATGGCGCACATCGAAATGCCCGTTCACCAGAAGTTGGTGAACGGGCATTTTTGTTCGGTAGCCCGCGTCGTCAACCCATCTCGACCGTGTCCGCCGCTGAGTGCTCGGATTCAGTCGAGCGGCAGGGAGAAACAGTCAGCAACTCGGCCGGCCACCACACCCCTTCGAGTCGCTCATCGCTCGGCATCTCGCAACAGCCGGCGGTACTCGGCTGAGCCCTCCACTATTCGAGGGAGTCGCCGACCTTGAACTGTCCGTCGCGCAACAGTTCCTGAGTAAGTTCGATCCCAGTGTGTTTGACGATCATCGCTATATAGACCTCCAGCGTGTGAAACAGGCCGTCGGGCATCGGACCCTCGCCGTCGGGGTCATCGCCAGCTTCACGCATGCGATCTCCGCCAGGGGCTGTCAGGTTCATCGAAACCCGGCCCGTCCATCAGGAGCGCATCGAACATTGCTGTTCGAGCACCGTCGACCCACTGGGCGACATTGCTGTGGCCGACCTGAGTGGCGAACGTGAGGGCCTCGCCACCGATCGACAGCGGTGCCATCAGCTCATCGGCCAACCCCGCCACCGACGGTGCGACCGCCAGAACCCAATCGCCCACCTGTGCAACGCCGAAGACCTCGACATCGGCGTTGACACCTTCCAGGCCGGTCACGGTGCCGGTCCTCGACGTGGTCAGCGCATCGAGTACCGCTTCCGCATCGTCGTGACGGACGACGGTGAAAGACACACCGGTATGGACCCATTCGTACTCTTCGGGGATCCACGTGAATTCTTCCCAGGTTGCAGACATGGCCCAATCCTCACACGGTCGACCCAGCGATTTGAGCCTTCGTAGACGGTCCTTCCGACGTGACGAAACGGATTTCCTGCAAAGCTGTGCTCATGGCGTTCACCATCAGGCTCACGACTTCGATCGCGGCGAACCCCGCTGACGTGTTCGATCTGGAGTCGGATGCAATCGTTCACGCCGAGTCTCAGGGAGCGTACGGAGAGAGCGTGCGAGTCGATTCGAAGCGGAGTGCTCTTCGTTTGGGCGATGAAATCCATATTCGCTCCAGGCATCTCGGTGTGTGGTTCACCTTGACCAGCCGCATCACCGAGTACGAGCCCGCGAGATATTTCGTGGACGAGCAGGTCACCGGACCCTTTGCCTCGATGCGCCACGAGCATATCTTTCTCGCACGCCGGGGTCAGACGCAGATGGTCGACATCATGTCGGTCGAATTCCGTGGCGGACGACTCGGCGCTGCGATCCTGGATATTCCAGGCAAGCTGTATCTCCGGCGCGTCCTGTGCGTTCGGAACGCATACATCAAGAAGCGCGCCGAAGCGAAGCGTTGAGCGACGGCCGGTAGGGATCTGCAAAATTACACCGACACAACGGTTCTCGACCCTGTTTCTCGCCCCGTTCGGCTGCATTCGGTTCGAAAGATGCTGATCGGTATTTTTTGATGCAGACTGGCAACTCTGACATAGTTCACGCGAACCAGGAGGATTGCCATGCGATCGACCAGTCGGATTCTGATCGGAGCGCTACTTTGTGCGCCAGCACTAGCGGCGTTTCCAGCGACGGCATCAGCGGCGCAATCGACAGACGTGACGTATGCGTTCGAGGTCGACGGATCGACGGTGACCAACACGATCACCAACAACTCCGGTAGCGACTTGGCCTGCGGCACATCGTTGGCTCCCGCACCGGGCGGAGTGCTGCCGCCGGTGTGGGAGGTCGTCGGTAACGGCCAGTCGCTGTATTCGACCGACGACGGGGGCCAGATCGGAATCAGCACCCAACACGTCACCGATATCCCGGCCGGCACCTATGTCGCGCTCGCATCGTGCGTAACCGAAGGCGTCGATCCGACAACAGCGTGGGTCTCCGATTACCCCGGGCTGCCCGACGTCCTCGCGACCCTGCCGTGGAACTCTTATACGGTGCAGCAGGCTTCTCCGATCGTGACGATCGAAGACTGAGCGCCTGCACTGGATTCGAGCCTCGGAAGCCGCAACCACCGAGGTGTCGCTGCCCCGTTCTTGCGGACGGTCAGCGGCCCTTGGATCGGAGGAAGTCCGCCACCGTGGTGACGGCGGCGGGGTTGCGTGGTCCTTCGACGAGCGCTGCGTAGGGGAGGGCAATGATGTTGTTCTCGCGTACAGCGGTGGTGCCGGACATCAGGGGTTGTGCGCGGAGTTGCGCGATCTTGGCGTCCACCGAATTCGACGGTCCGGCACCGTAATCGACGATGACGATGAACTCGGGGTCGCGTTGGGCTGCGGCTTCCCAAGACGCGGTGGTCCAGGAATCGTCGAGGTCGTCGAAGATGTTGCTGCCACCGGCTTCTCGGATGATCTGCGACGGAGCTGCGGTGCGGCCGGAGGTGAAGGGCTCGGGATCGGCGCTGTCGAAAAGGAACCCCCGCGCCGGGTCTCGGCCGTCCGGAGCCCCGGCGTTCGCGGCACCGATCTGGTCCTCGTAGTCGGTGACGAGTCGGTCGGCCCGGTCACGAACTCCGAAGAGGTCGCCGAGGTTTCGTAGGTCGGTGTAGAGCGCGTCGAGGGGTTCCATGACTCCGCGTGCAGTACTGCCGGGTTGCCGGCATGCTTCGGTGAGTTGGTAGGGAACTGCGCCTATGCTGCGAATCCAATCGGGAGTCACGCCGGTCGACTCCTTGTAGCCATAATTCCAGCCGGCGAAAACGAAGTCCGGGTTCGCCGACTGAATCACCTCACGGGTGAAGGCGTCGGCCAGTTCCGGTGCCGCGTCGAAGTCGCTCTTCCACGGCGAGGAGTCGATGTCTCGCTCCTTGCCCGGGTAGCTGGTGTATCCGACGAGGCGGTCGGCGAGGCCGAGGGCGAACATCATCTCGGTGATGCCGGTGTCGTTGGTCAGTACCCGCTGTGGGGTACCGGTCACGGTCAGCGGCTCGCCGCAGTTGGTGACCGTCACCTGATCGCCACCCTGCTCGGTGGCTGTGTCGACCTGGGCTCCGCACGAACTGACCAGTGCTGCAACAGCGGTCGCGGCAATGGCGATCGTGCGAGGCCGGCGAAAGAGGTGGGTCATCGAGTGTCCTTGTCGTCGAAGAGAACCTGGGGAACTCCGAGGCGTGGGTGGGTGACGATGTGTCCGCCGATCCCGAACCAGGTCGAGAGCACCTTCTCGGTCACGACTTCATCGGGTGAACCCGCACAGACGATGCGGCCGGCGTGAAGTACGACCAAGCGGTCGCAGAATTGGGCGGCGATATTCAGATCGTGAAGCGCGGCGATCACCGTGATCTGCAGGCTCGCAGCGGCGCTCAGCACTGCGTATTGGTGTCGTATATCGAGGTGATTGGTGGGTTCGTCGAGCACGAGCACGTTCGGTTGCTGGGCGAAAGCCCGTGCGATCAGAACACGTTGGCGTTCGCCTCCGGACAATGACAGGAACGATCGGTCCAACAAATGTTCCACGTCGGCGACGGTCGAGGCACGAGCGCACGCGTCGTCGTCGTGGGTGCGGTTGCGTCCGAACGTGGAGTTGTGTGGAAGACGTCCGGTGGCGACGACCTCGCGTGCGGTGAAGTCGAAGTGCATCGAGGAGTCCTGGGTGAGTGCTGCAACCTGACGTGCGTTCTCTCGCATGGTGATTGCGGTGATGTCGCGGCCACCTACCTCGATACGTCCGGTCGAGGGCTCGGTCGCTCGATACAGACACCGCAGCAGTGTCGACTTGCCGCTCCCGTTCGCGCCGACAATGCCGACGATGCTGCCGGCGTCCAGGCTCATGGTGATGTCGTCGATGATGCGGGTGCCGCCGATATCGACTGCGACGTCGGCGTAGTCGACGCGCATCAACGGTCGCCGATCATCGCGCCGCGGCGACGCATCAGCAGTACGAACGCCGGAACTCCGACTGCCGCGGTGATCGCCCCCAGGGGGAGCTCCTGCGGCGGTAGAACCGCTCGGGACACCAGATCTGCGGTGACGAGGAAAGCCGCACCCAGGACCGGGGTGATCACGACAAGCCTGCTGTGGTCGGCCCCGACCAGTAAGCGTGCCACGTGAGGTACGACCAGACCCACGAATCCCACGGCGCCACAGATCGACACGTAGCACCCCGTCATCGCCGCTGATGTCACGAAGAGAGACAACCGTAGACGTGCCGCGTTCAAGCCCAGTGCCGCGCTGACTTCGTCTCCCATCGACAGCGCGTTGAGTCTGCGTGCCGTCAGAGCGGTCGCGGCGACTCCGGCCACGGTGACTGCGGCGGCCAGCGGGACGCTGGCCCAGGTGGCACCGGCGAGGCTGCCGAGCAACCAGAACATCACACTGCGAGCGCCGTCGCCCTGAGGTGCCAGGAAGATCAGCACGGTGGTCATTGCAGAGAATCCGTAACCCAACGCGGTACCTGTCAGGACCAGGCGCAGTGGCACCAGCCCTACCGGGGAGCGTGCCATCAGATACACGAGGGCGGTTGCGGCGAGTGCGCCGAGGAATGCTGCACTCGAGAGTGCGTAGATGCCCAGGGCACCGAATGTGCCGAACAGGACCACCGACGTCGCGCCTACCGATGCACCCGAGGAAATTCCGAGAACGTAGGGATCTGCGAGTGCGTTGCGCACCATCGCCTGCACCACCAGTCCGACCACAGCCAGACCTGCTCCGATGACCGTCGCCAGCAACACCCGAGGCAGCCGAGAATCGATGACGATGCGGTAGTCGGGGACATCGCCGACGGCGATCGTGCCGCCGGACAGCTGTGCCCACAGGTAGCCCATCGCGTCGGTTGCCGGGATGTGCGCGGCCCCGAACATCAGTGCCGACAGTGCTGACACCGCCCAGATCGCGGCGGCGAGCACAGTGAGGGGCAGGACCGATCTGGACTGCATGCGCAACTTTCTCCGCTGATCCCTGACCTGGCGACCTGCGAAAAGCACGGCTTCCGAGGCGAATCCGCGCAGCGCGAACGACGACCTCGTCGACCGTGTCCCTCGGGATCGACAGGCGACCACGCCGGCGGCGCAGCCGCGGTGGCAGGTCTTCGGACTCGCGGACACGCCATCCGACGACGTTCTCGGACGACTCCTATTGGCGGTCGCTTCCCGGGACGAATCCCAGTGCTCGATGACCGCGGTCGTTTCCACTCACCGCTGCGGGGCAGTTCCGGATTCTCACCGGATTCCCTCTTACGATCCGATGACCAGCACGGCCATCGAAAACCAACGCCCACGCACGATAACAGCTCAGGCGTGACGCGTTGTGTCGGTCGGCTTCGGTGCAAGTCAGCGGATGTACTTCGCGGCGGATGAGGCGAAGCGTTGGGGAGAGTAGTAGTTTTCTGCCCACCGTCCACTGGAATAATTGAACCTTCATCGACGCTGATGGGTTCGTCCATCCCGAATCGAGAGGTACCCAATGCACCTGGGCGTAGACAGCTTCGTCTCTTCCGTGACCGATCCGACCGACGGCCGCGTCATCGCGCCGGAGGAGAGGATGGGGCACCTACTCGAGGAGATCGCCCTCGCGGATCAGGTCGGTCTTTATTCGTTCGGCATCGGTGAGCACCATCGCAGCGAGTACTACGACTCCGCTCCGTCGATCATTCTGGCCGCAGCAGCCGCGCGCACCGAGAACATCCGGCTCGGCAGCGCGGTCAAGGTACTCAGTGCCGACGATCCGGTGCGAGTGTTCCAGGAGTTCGCCACTCTCGACCTGATCTCGAAGGGCCGAGTCGATTTGGTGGTCGGCCGAGGCTCGTTCACCGAGTCTTTCCCACTGTTCGGACTCGACTTGGCCGATTACGATTCCTTGTTCGCCGAGAAGCTGGATCTCCTGCTGCAGATTCGCGACAACGAAGAGATCACGTGGTCCGGCCGGCACCGGCCGGCGCTGAACCGTCAGGGGATCTATCCTCGTCCGCTGCAGGATCCGCTACCCATCTGGGTCGGTGTCGGCGGCACCCCCGAATCATTCGCTCGTGCAGGGCTTCTGGGCCTACCCCTGATGATCGCCATCATCGGCGGAGAGCCGCGCCAGTTCGCGCCGCTCGTCGACCTGTATCGACGCGCGGGCGCGCAAGCGGGTCACTCGCCGGAGAAGTTGAAAGTCGGATTGCACGTGTTCGGATTCGTCGCCGACACCACCGAGGCGGCAGCCGACACCATCTACCCGGGCTGGAACGAGATGTTCACCAAGATCTCTCGCGAGCGCGGGTTCGCTCGTCCGAGCCGACAGCAGTTCGACGCCACGTCGGGACCCAACGGTGCGTTCTTCATGGGAGACCCGAAAACCGTTGCCGACAAGATCGTTCGAGTAAGCGAACAACTCGGCGGTGTGGATCGACTGTCGCTGCAGATGACCAATCCGCGCCTCGCCCACGGTGATCTGTTGCGCGGCATCGAGCTACTCGGTACCGAGGTCGCTCCGCTGGTCGCCGACGCGTAAGCGGCAGCGAGCGAGAATCAGGTCGCGGCCCATTCCATTTCGTCCACACCGGCGACCGGGGTCGACAGCGAACGTATCTCGCTCGCGTACATCGTGCGCTTGATTTCGCCGAGCACAGGGCCGCGGGTTCCGATCAAATCCGTTGCCCGAGAGAGTGCGTCGTCACGCAGCCGTTCCTCGGTGGACACTGCGTCCACCAAGCCGAGGGCGGCTGCGTCCACTCCGCCGTAGCGTCGGCCCGTGGTCAGTGCTTCGTGGAACGTGTGCGGTGCGAGCTTGGCTCGGACCATGTCGACTGTTCCCGGGCTGTAGGTGGCACCGATGTTGACGCCAGGAAAGCACAGGAAGCCGCGATCGGAGCGCATGACGCGGTAGTCGTGTGCCATGACGAAAAATGCGGCACCCCCGTAGGTGTGCCCCTGCATGGCCGCCACCGTCTGCATCGGGAGGGTCAAGAACCGCACCAGCAGTTCCTGCACCGTTCCGATGAACCGGTTGATCTGGTCCAGGTTCTCGGCACCCCAGGACAAGTCGACTCCGGTGGAGAAGTACTTTCCGGTGGCCGTCGTGACCAGTGCAGTCGGGCCACTACTGGCTTCTACCTCGTCGAGCAGAGCGTTGACCTCGGCCACCCAATCCGGCCCCATCCGGTTCTCGGTGTCCTCCACGTCGCGGGTGCCGAGATTCAATACGAACACGTCCGCGACACGATCCAGGTATGGCATGTCCCGAAAGTACCCAGCTTTCGTTGTTCTACCCCACGGCGACAGTAGGCACGTGTGTTTGCCGGCGGGAACACCGGGTAGTTGTATCAGTACAAACGATCGAACGGAGGATCAGCATGCCCACCAACGATGACCAGCCGCAGCTCAAGGACCAGGATCTGTACGAGAAGCTCCGTGACGAAGGGAACTCGAAGGAGAAGTCGGCGCGCATCTCGAATGCCGCGGCCAACGAGGGCAGGAAGAACGTAGGTAAAAAGGGCGGCGAATCCGGATCGTACGAGGACTGGACCGTCGACGAACTGACCGATCGAGCGAAGGAGATCGGCCTGGAGGGCTACTCCAAGCTGAACAAGAAAGAGCTGATCGAGGCGTTACGCAATCACTGACGTTGCGGCCGCAGAGACGAGTAGTACTCCTGCTGTGCGGGGTAGTAGTCGTCGAATCTCGGCAGCAGTGCGGCGTCCCTGGATGCGATCAGCATGTCCAGGTAGTACTCCCAGCCCGGACCTATGTCGCCGACGCCGTCCGTGCTGTCGAGGCCGTGGGTCAGCACTACGAGTGTGTCGCGGCCCTTCTCGGTGAGCTTGACCTCGAGCGGCCAGCCGCCCTCGTCTGTCATACGGACGGCCAGTCGTTGGGGCGGCTCGCAGGCGTCGATCGCCATGTCGGCGACGGGTTCGCCGTCCTCGAAGATCATGGTGACACGGATGCTGTCGTCCGTCACCCGTTCCCAGGGCCCGAACCACAACGCGGTTCGAGAGGACTCGGTGAGGCTGGCCCACACATCCACTCGTGACGCGGAGACGGTTCTGCTCAGCTCGAGGGCGTAGCCGGTCTCGGTCTCGCGCAGCGTGCCCGTGGGTATCGGTGCCATCGGGTCATTATGCGTCGTGCGACGATCCACCGTCGAGCGCAATCGTCCTGTCAATCGGTGAAATCGATCCGCACAGATATCGGGTCGGTCTGGAGGGCGCGAAAACCTGCGCCGATGAGTCGCGCGAACAGTGGGTTCGCGGAGAAAGAGCGCGCTCGCGCACTGACGTCGTCCTCGGGCACGAACGTAGCTGTGCCCGCTCGCCACTGATCGCCGACGCGAATCCTGATACGCGGCTCGTCGCCGATGTTGGCTCCCCAACCGGACCTGGTTCCGTGCTGGGAGATCACCCATGCTCCCGCCCGGTCGAACGAAGCAGAGACCGGTACCTGTCGGCGCAGACCGGATCGACGGCCCACTGTCTCGATATCGGTGACCAGCGATGTTCTGACTCCGACGGACGCCAGCCCGTTCACGAGCGGGTTGGCGACGTGCTTTCCGATCCACCGCTCCCGGCGGAACTTCGCAGCTGCGGCGGACGCTGTCGTGCTGCCCCCGGCGCGCCGACTACGAAACGCGTCCCAGCCGTTGCGCTGCACCATTGCTATCGCTGTTCGCCAGGCGGGGCGTCCCGAATCGGGTTGCCCTCCGTCGCCGATGAGCTGCAGTTGGTCGGTGTGCCACTGCAAGTCCAGAGCGCCGTTGATCTGTTTGAAAGCACCAGCTTTCGACGGAACTCGCAGGGCGACGAGCGGAGTCTCGACCCGATCCAGTGAGCCGTCGACCAGTGAACGGGCTACTGCCGGGGCGAGAGCAGTCGGGCGACCGAGACCGACGACGTCGCACTCTCCCGATCGTACGGCCGCACTCATCACCGAGCGGGTGCGGAAACCACCGGTCACTGCAAGTGGAACGCTCCCGGCTGCGTCGCGCACCGTGTGGGCGTATTCCAGGAAGTAGGCTTCGCGATCGCGAGTGCTGGAGGTGCCCATCATCGCGGGTGATTCGTAGCTGCCGCCACTGATTTCGATCAGATCGATCGCTTCCTCGACGAGATGCTCGACGGTGATGCGAGATTCCTCTTCACTGAATCCGCCGCGCTGGAAGTCTGCAGAGTTCAGTTTGATTCCCACTGCAAAGCCGGGGGACACGGCCGCTCTGATGGCGCGCACGACGTGAAGAACAAATCGCATTCTGCCGTCGAGGTCTCCGCCCCACGCGTCCTCGCGTCGGTTCGACAGGGGTGAGAGAAACTGGGACACCAGGTATCCGTGGGCACCGTGGAGTTGCACTCCATCGAAGCCGGCCGCCTCCGCTACCGACGCGGCCAGGGCGAACCTGTCGATGATGTCTCGAATCTCGTTCTCGCTCAACGCACGCGGTGTCGGTAGTCCGGGAACGCCGGACGCGATGGCAGACGGGGCGACGGGCGTGGCACGGGTGACGATCGGATTGGCCTGCCTGCCTGGGTGATTGAGTTGTACCCAGATGGGGACGCCACCGTCGGAGGTCGATTTCGCCCAGCGCGCCAGCGCATCGTGGTCGCGGTCGTCTTCGATGACGACGTTGCCGGGTTCGCCCAGGTGAGATCGGTCGACCATCACGTTGCCGGTCACCACCAGTCCGTAGCCACCCGCGCCCCAACGGCGGTACAGCGTTTCGAGCCGGGTATCGGGTGCGTGTTCTGCAGTCCCAAGGCCCTCGCTCAAGGCCGCTTTCATCACGCGGTTCGGAAGGGTCTGCCCGCAGGGGAGTGGGAGCGGGGTGCTCAGTTCGACGACGTCGGTCTCGGTGGGCATGGCGTGACTCCGGTTCAGCGATAGCGTGACGGGATATGATTGCCGTCATAGTCACACGCGACTGTAGATGTAACTCGGTGTCACGTCAATGATCGTGTTGGAAAGGTGATGGATGGCGAATCGAAGCAGTGCTCGTGAGGACATGCTGCGCAGTGCGGCGCAGTTGTTTCGGCAGCGCGGAGTCGAAGCGACGTCGTTGGCCGACGTCATCGAGCACGCAGGTGCGCCGAGGGGCTCGATCTATCACCACTTTCCTCGGGGCAAGCCTCAACTGGTCGAGGAGGCAACGCGAACGGCCGGCGCGGTGATGGGGGCCATGATCTCCGAGGGGTTGGCCCAGGTCGGGCCGGCGGCGACGGTGCGCGCGATCATCGAGGGTTTTCGCAGTGAACTGTCGAGCACCGATTTCGTGTCCGGTTGCCCCATTGCTCCTGCCGCACTCGAGGGGGCGAATGCCCCCGGTGCCGTCACCGCGGCCGGGGAGTCGTTCTCGTCGTGGGAAGACACGATCGCCGCATCGCTCTGGCAGCACGGGTTGACGAGAGAGCGGGCCCAGGCGCTCGCGACGTTCTCCATATCGGCGATCGAGGGTGCGCTGATCGTGGCGAAAGCGCAGCGATCGACCACCGCGCTGGATCGGACCGAGGGGGAGTTGTTGGCTCTGCTCGACGCGGTCCTGGACGCAGCGGGTGCGCAGAGTTCCCGATAGCGCCTATTGCTATAACGCAGAGTTACAGTTACTTTCCCTTCAGGAACTATGTCGACCGTCATAGCCGGAGGGGATCTCATGCCGTCACTCACCACTTCTCGACACCGCGTAGAGGGTACGAAGCTTCGCGGCCGATATCTGGCTCTACTCGTGATCTGCGCAGCGGAGCTGCTCGTCGTACTGGACAACACCGTCGTCAACGTCGCCCTGCCGTCGATGGGGCTACAGCTACGCGCCGACATCAGCGGGTTGCAGTGGGTGGTCGACGCCTACACGCTGACGTTCGCGGGATTGCTGCTCGCTTTCGGCCACCTCGGAGACCGATACGGGCGCAAGAAGGTGATGATCATCGGCCTGGCAGGCATTGCGCTGATGTCGGTGGGCGGCGCGGTCGCCGCCGACCTCGGGCAGGTCGTCGCCGCCCGCGCCGCGATGGGAGTCTGTGCGGCGGCGGTCTTTCCGGCCACGTTGGCTCTCATCATCAATATCTTCACCGACGCCAAAGAGCGAGCGCTGGCCATCGCAGCGTGGACGGCGATGGCAGGTTTCGCCATCGCCATCGGTCCGACAGCGGGCGGCTTTCTGCTCGAGCACTTCTCGTGGCATTCGGTGTTCTGGATCAATGTTCCGGTTGCCCTGCTCGTTCTGGTGGCCGCACTGGCCTGCGTTCCGGAGTCGAGGGCCGAACATGTGGGCAAGTACGACCCTGTCGGAATCGTGCTGTCGTTGACGGGCATCACGGTGGTGGTGTGGGCGATCATCGAAGCGCCGCACAACGGTTGGTTGTCACCGGCGAGCATCGGAGGCTACATCGCCGGATGCGTCGCGCTTGCTGCGTTCGTGTGGTGGGAGTTGCGAACACCGTCTCCGGTACTGGACCTGAATCTGTTCCGAATCAGACGATTCTCGCTGCCCGCCTTGGCCATTGCTGTGGGGTACTTCAGTATGTTCGGCTTCCTGTTCATGATCACCCAGTATTTTCAGGGTGTCATGGAACTGACGCCGTTGCAGTTCGGCGTTCATTCACTGCCGTTCGCGGTATCCATCGCGGTCGGGGCACCACTCGCCACACTGATCGCGCAGCGAATAGGAACGACAGCCGTCATCGTCTTCGGACTCGTCGTGATGAGCATCGGCATGTTCATTGCCGGCCAGGTCGAGGTCGAAACCCCGTACCTGGGACCGGTCGTCGTCTCGATGATCTTGATGGGCCTCGGGTTGGCGATCGTGCAAGGCCCGGCCACCGAATCCATCATGTCGTCGGTGACGCTCGACGAAGCAGGTGCGGGCTCGGCGGTGAACGACACCACCCGTGAGGTGGGTGGAACACTCGGCGTCGCGGTGCTGGGCTCGATCGTCGCGTCGATCTACACCACGAAAGTAGGCCCCCGAATCGACGCCATTCCCGACGCAATCATGGAGCCCTACCAGAAGGCCTTTGCCCGGGAGACCGTCGTCAGCGTCATCGAAATCGTCAAAGCGCCGACCAACCCGATCTTCGCGACGCAGAAGGCGGAGCTCGTGTATGCGATGAAAGCCGCGTCTCTGGAGGGATTTCAGCTGGCGTCGTTCGTCACCGTCGGGGCCGCCATGGCATGCGCGATCGCTGTGGCGCTCTTCCTGCCATGGCGGCGGCCCGAAGGAGACGGGGTGCTGTTGGCGTGGCGGGCGTCGAAGTCCGAAGACCCCGAGATCAGTTGAACGGGGTGCCCCCGGTGACCGCAATGGTCTCGCCCGTGATGTAGCTGGACTCGTTCGAGGCCAAGAAGACGTAGGCCGGAGCCAATTCCGCGGGCTGGCCCGGGCGGCCCAACGGAACCGTCTCACCGAACTCGCCGTACTTCTCGGCAGGCATGGTCGCAGGAATCAGGGGAGTCCAAATAGGTCCGGGCGCAACGGCATTGACTCGAATGCCACGGCCGGCGAGGTCGCCGGCCAGGCCCTTGGTGAAAGCGACGATGCCTGCCTTGGTGGTGGCGTAGTCCAGCAACTCCGGCGACGGATTCGACGCCTGAATCGAGGTGGTGTTGATGATGGTGGAGCCCGCACCCATGACGGCGGCGGCGTGCTTCGAAATCCAGAACAAGGCATACAAGTTGGTCTTGAGCACACGGTCGAACTGGTCGGTGGTGATATCGGCGATGCCGCCCATCTGGGCCATCTGGAACGCGGCGTTGTTGACGACGATGTCGAGGCCTCCGAGAACCTCGACGGCAGTGTCGACCAACTTGGTGCACTGCGTTTCGTCGGTGAGGTCGCAGGCGATCGCTCGGCCAGACCGCCCAGCGGCTTCGATCAGGTCGACGGTCGCTTGGGCATCGGGGCCCTCGGATTCGAGATGAGCAATGACGACATCGGCACCTTCTCGCGCGAATGCCAGCGCCACCGCTCGTCCGATCCCGGAATCACCACCGGTGATCAACGCTTTTCGGCCGTGCAACCGATCCGAACCCCGGTACGACTTCTCGCCGTGATCCGGTGCGGTGACCATGTCGCGAGTCAATCCCGGATGCTCGAGCTCGGGCTGGTCGTCCCGATCGGGCATGGAGAAAGCAGTGGTGGGGTCGCTCTTGGTGAACTGGTCGGACATTGTCGATCCTTGCCTCGTGTGAAGAGGACCCATTGCGGCAAAACCAAAGCCGCCCCAGTTCTCGAGACGATTCACGGTCGTTACCGACTGGAGTCGCTGTCCACACGAGGTTTGCCGGTTGTACCGGCACGCAAACCTCGCGAATCAGCGCGCGGAGGGATCTTCCCCGATGAAGCTCGCACCCACCGCATCGAGCACCCGGCGCGCCGGCCGGGTAGGAGCGAAGACCTCGACGCGTCCGTCGGAACGTTCGACAGCATCGACGATCACGCTCGCGGCACCCGAGTACATGAAGTCCACCGCCGACAAGTCCAGCAGCACAACCGCATTGCCCCGCAGGGCACCGTCGAGGGCGTTCACCAAATCTGCTCGGGCACTCATGTCCAGCTCGCCGACGGCGCGAACAACGGTCAGATCGGGGGAGTAGGACTCGATACCGATCGAGTGGCGTCGAGCGGGGGCGGTGGAGCGAACATCGGTGAAATCGGAAACAGTCACGGTGCGAACCTCTCAGTTCGGGTGGCCTATCGAACCGGCGTGCTCGGTGTGGAACCCGAGGGCTGCAGGTTCCGGTGCACGCTGTCCCGTAATCCTGACAGCGCAACATCACCGAACCGAGCCTGCAACATCACGGATTCGTCGCTACTTGGTAACGGCAAGGTAACGCAGTTCGATGCCCGGCATCAGGGCAGTGTGTGACCCGCTGCGCGGAACAGGCCGTACCATTCCGCCCTGGTCAGGCGGATGTCCGACCCCGTAGCGGCCTCTACTATCCGATCCGGCGTGGTGGTCCCCAGGACCACCTGAATGTCGGCAGGGTGGCGTGTTATCCACGCGACCGCTATCGCAGCCGGTGTCGTGTCGTATCGGCCGGCAATGTCGTTGAGCGCATCGTTGAGGGCCGGGTAGTTTTCGCGATCTCCGACGAACACACCCGAGGAGGTCCCGCTCTGGAGTGGCGACCACGCTTGCACGGTGATGCCGCGTGCCCTCGCGTAGTCGAGCAACCCGTTGTCACGATCCACCGACTGGTCCAGCGCACCGATGTTGGCGGTCAGGCCCGCAGCGATCAGCGGTGAATGGACGACGCTCAACTGCATTTGGTCGAACAGAAGTGGTTGTGTGACTGCTGTTTCGAGCAATTCGATCTGACCGGGAGTGTGATTGGAAACGCCGAAACCGAGCACTTTGCCCGACGTGTGCAGTGTGTCGAATGCCGCCGCGACCTCGTCGGGCTCGACCAGGCTGTCCGGTCGATGCAGCAGCAGGGTGTCGAGATGATCGACGCCGAGTGCCGAGAGCGAACCCTCGACGGTCGACACGATGTGGTCTTCCGAGAAGTCGAAATAGCCGTCGCGAATGCCGACCTTGCTCTGAATGCTGACGCGCTCACGCTGCGACGGAGTGAGTGTCACCGCTTGTCCGAAGCGCTCCTCGCACCCGTGGGGTCTGCCGCCATAGATGTCGGCGTGATCGAAGACGGTCACACCCACGTCCAGGGCGGTGTCGACCAACCTGCGAATCCTGTCGTCGTCCAGGTCGAGGATGCGCATGAACCCGAGGACGATGCTCGACACGGTTGTGCCGGTCTGGGGGTGTGTAAAGGTGCGCAAGGTGAGTCTCCCTCTGTGCGGACGTGGTCGCAGTCGAGTGTGTCAAACCGCGGACCCAGTACGCCCGGGCCTCTGTTGCGCAAGGCGTTGACAATATTGCGCAACTTCTGCCATCGTTGTGCTTGGCATCACAAAGAACCCAGGAGGTGAACCGTGGCACCCACGCTCACGCAGGTCGCACAACGAGCAGGTGTGTCGCTGTCGACGGCATCGCGCGCCTTCAGCAACCCCGATCGGATCGGGGCGGACACGTTGGCTCGGATCATCGCCGTCGCCGACCAGATCGGCTACGTCGCGGCCTCGGGTCGGTCCTCCGACACCAGGGTCGCGGCAACGACGGTCGCAGTCGTGGTACCCGACATCGGCCACACCGTCTTCGCGAGCTTCGTCAAGTCTGCGCAAGCGCAGGGCTGGCATCGCAGGCAGACCATCGTCCTCACCGACACCGACGGAAGCGCAGACCGTGAGCGTGAAGTGATCGGTGACCTGCAGGGCCGAGTCGACGCTCTGATCGTCTGTGCTCCACGACTACCGGCCGAGGACATCGTGCAGCTGGCGGGCGACACACCGCTGGTGCTCGTCAACCGATCATCCAGCGAATGCGATTGTGTCGTGGCCGATTCCGAGGACGGTATCCGGCAGGCCGTCGATTACCTGGCAGCTCTCGGTCACACGCATCTCGCGTACGTCCAGGGATCACCGCAATCGTGGTCCAACGAGCGACGCGTCGACGCCGTCGAACAGTTCTGTGCGGCGCGAGGAATCGTGCTCGATGTACTGGGGTGGCAGCAGGAAACCTTGGCCGGTGGCCATGCTGCGGCTGCCAGCGTCGTTGCCACGGGTGCTACCGCCGTCATGACCCACAACGACCCCATGGCCATCGGCGTCATGAACGGGGTTCGGTCGATGGGCCTGGCAGTACCGGAAGACCTCAGCGTCATCGGCATCGACGATTCGCCCCTGGCCGAACTCGCGCATCCCGCTCTGACGAGTATCAACGTTCCGATGGGCCGTGCAGGCCTGGTGTCGTCCGATCTGGTGTTTCAGCGGGCAGTCGAACCGGAGTCGTCGCCCAGAACCATCCATCTCCCTACCCAACTCGTGGTCCGCGGCTCATCGGGGCCCGCTCGGATCCGCACTCTCGCACCAGGAAAGGACGACACGAAATGAAGGTCGTCATCGCAGATTCCAACCTCCTACCGCATCGTGGCCGCTTCGAGAGCCGAGTCGCCTCCGATATCGAGGTGTCGTGGCACGAGAAGTTCGACGTCGATGCACTCGTCGCGGACATCGCCGATGCGACCGTGTATGTCGGCGGAAAGTTCCCGGCCGCACTGGCCGAGGCGGCACCCGACCTGCGGCTGGTGCACGTTGCCGGGGCAGGCACGGACGGCGTTTCCTTCGACGCTCTGAGCCCGCAGACATTGGTGGCCAACACTTTTCACCACGAACGCTCGATTGCCGAATACGTCGTAGCCACCGCCGTCGTGCTCCGGCGCGGGTTTCTCGGCCAGGACCGCCTCATGCGGGAGGATCGGTGGGCGTCGCCGGTGTACGACCGCACGCTTCGGCAGTCGACTTCGCTGGGTTCGGCAACGGTGGGATTCGTGGGCTTCGGTCATATCGGTGCGCAGTCGTGGCAGTTGCTGCAGGCCTTCGGTTGCCGGGGCATCGCGGTCACAGGAAGCGGATCGGTGAACGCTGCCGAGAACGGATTGGCCTGGGCCGCATCGACCGATCGTCTGTCCGACCTGATGACCGAAGCAGATGTCGTCGTGGTGTCCGCACCACTGAACGAGCGCACCACCGGCATGATCGGCGACACCGAACTCGCAGCTCTCGGACCGGACGGCGTGCTGATCAACGTCGGGCGCGGCCCCCTCGTGCAGCAGGATGCACTGTTCGACGCGCTGTCCGCCGGATCGCTCGGCAGCGCCGCCATCGACGTCTGGTACGACTACCCGTCGGCCGACGGCATCGGTGCTCCCTCGCGGCATCCGTTCCACACGCTGCACAACGTCTTGATGACACCTCATTCTTCCGGCATCACACGCGAAACCTTCGAGGGTCGGGTCGACGACATCACCGCCAACATCGGTCGACTCGCCGCGCGCGAGCCGCTGACCGATGTCGTTGCCGGAGAGAACTTCACGGAGAAGGCAGAGCACTCGTGACCGACACGATCGTCGCTGCGGACGTCATCGTCTGCAGCCCTACGCGCAATTACGTCACGCTCAAAGTGACCACCGCAGACGGCGTCGTCGGCTACGGCGACGCGACCTTGAACGGCAGGGAACTCGCGGTGGCGTCGTACCTGCGAGATCATGTCGCGCCGCTTCTCATCGGCCGGGATCCCGCACGCATCGAGGACACCTGGCAATACCTCTACCGCGGTGTCTACTGGCGCCGTGGGCCGGTGACGATGGCCGCGATCGGCGCCGTCGATCTCGCCTTGTGGGACATCAAGGGCAAATCCCTCGGGCAACCCGTCTACCAGCTGCTCGGTGGAGCCGTCCGCGACCGCATTCTCTCGTACACCCACGCCACCGGCTGGGACACGTCGGAATTGATCGATTCCGTCGATCGACGTCGAGCACAGGGTTTTCGCGCCGTGCGGGCCCAATCAGGTGTTCCCGGCCTGGAGTCCGTGTACGGAGTGCACCGAGGCGCGCAGGGATACGAACCCGCAGGCCGTGGTGCCGTTCCCGTCGAAGAGGTCTGGGATACCGATGCCTATCTCAATCACGTTCCCGGGGTGCTCGCAGCGGTGCGTGACCACGTGGGATCCGAGCTCAAGCTGTTGCACGACGCGCACCACCGACTGACACCGCAACAGGCAGCGCGACTGGGCAAGTCGCTCGAGGACGTCGATCTGTTCTGGCTCGAGGACGTCACCACCGCCGAGGATCAAAGCGCCCTGCGGCTGGTGCGTCACCACACCACGACCCCGCTCGCGATCGGTGAAGTGTTCAACACCATCTGGGACTGCCAGCAATTGATCTCCGAGAAGCTGATCGATTTCATTCGGGTGGCCATCGCGCATGCCGGCGGTATCAGTCATGTCCGAAAGATCTTCTCGCTGGCCGAGGTACACCAGGTTCGCTGCGGACCGCACGGGCCCTCCGACGTCTCGCCGATCACCCTCGCCGCGAGCGTGCACCTCGGAATGGCCACCCCGAACTTCGGCATTCAGGAATTCATGGGCTACGACCCACTGGTCGACGAGGTGTTCCCGCACGCATGGTCGTTCGCCGACGGCTACCTGACCCCCGGTGACGCCCCCGGCCTGGGCGTCGACATGGACGAGTCGTTGGCCGCGCGGTACCCGTACGAGCCCGCGTATCTCCCCGTCGCTCGCCGCCTCGACGGCTCGATGACGGACTGGTGACGAGATGAGCGAATCCAGACTGACTCGTTCGGCACTCGCTCGCTCGGGGGCCGTCCCAGCACGACCGGACGGCACCGGAATCGTCCATCTGGGGCTGGGCAACTTCCATCGCGCGCATCAGGCCGTGTACACCGCTGCGGCACTGGCACAGGACGGCGGCTCGTGGGGAATTCTGGGCGTAGCGAACAGATCTCGCACGATTGTCGACGCCATGCTCGCTCAGGAACTGCTCTACGGCGTCGTCGAGATCTCGCCGTCGGGATCGAAGGTGAGCGTCCCCGGAGCGCACACGGGTGCCATGGTCGCCGCCGACGACCCCGCCGCCGTCGTACGGGCCATTGCGGACGAGGACGTCCGAATCGTGACGATCACCGTCACCGAGCTGGGCTACACGCTGTCGTCCCGGACGGGCTCTCTCGACCTCGAATCGACTGCAGTGCAACAGGACTTGCATCGGCCGGAAACGCCGACGACCACAGTAGGGCAGCTCGCGAGGGCTCTGGCGATGCGGGCGCGAACGCACGGGGCTCCCATCACCGTGGCCAGCTGTGACAACCTGCTGGGGAACGGTGATCGCACCGCTGCACTCGTGCGTCGGTTCTTGGACCGTTGCGGTGCGGACGACGTGCTCGAGTGGCTGGCGGCGGCGGTGACGTTCCCCAACTCCATGGTCGATCGCATCGTTCCGTCCAGCAGTGCGTTGTACGACGCCGAGTCCACCGCCGAGCTGGGCGCGGTGGACACCATTGCGGTGCCGGCGGAGCCGTTCACGATGTGGGTGATGGAGGACGAGTTCGCCGCAGGACGTCCCCGCTGGGAAGCCGGTGGTGCCGTGTTCACCGAGGACGTCGAACCGTACGAACTGATGAAGGTTCGACTGCTCAACGGAACCCACTCTCTCATAGCCTATCTCGGCGCACTCGACGGTCGCGCGACAATTCCGGACTCGATCGGTCGCCCGTTCGTGGAGGCCGCAGCTCGAGCAGTGTTGGTCGACGAATACCTCCCCACCGTGCCCGTTCCGGACGGGGTGGATATCGACGACTACATCGCCCAGCTGTTCGTGCGGTGGTCCAACTCCGCTCTGGGGCACAAGACCGCGCAGGTCGGTTCGGACGGCTCGGCGAAGCTCGCGCAGAGGATCCCGGACCCAGCGCTCCACCACCTACGAAACGGTGTTGTACCGCAACACCTTTCCTTGACCATCGCCGCCTATCTCTGCTGCGTGTGCCCGCCCGACGGTTTCGACCCGGGCCCGCATGCGCATGCGATGGCCGACCCTGCACGTGCGCGTTTGGCAGGACTTGCCGCTTCGGCAGCGTCCAGTGAGGATTTTGTCCGCTCGGTTCTCGAACGCGGCGACATACTCCCCATCGAGTTGGCGCAGTTTCCCGAATTCATCACACGCACAGCGGAATTGATGGATACTGTTGTTCGTCACGGTCCGATGGCCGCAGCCGTCGAAGCGGCGAGTTCTTCGCTCCGCCCCGTCGTCACGGCATCCCGGACCACACTCGACTGACCCATTCTCCTTCCTTCGTTCGGCCGAGGCCGAAACTCACCCGAGGACAACCATGGACACGACCACAGAACCGGCAGACTCTCCCAGAATCGCTCCGGCCCAACATGATCCGTCCGCCGTACGACGCGCAGCGTGGGCCGGCCTGATCGGAACCACACTCGAACAGTACGACTTCGTCATCTACGGCACAGCGTCCGCGCTGATCTTCAACAAGTTGTTCTTTCCCAACATCTCTCCGGCGGCCGGCATCATCGCCAGCTTCAGCGCGTACGCCGTCGGCTTCCTCGCCCGGCCACTGGGTGGACTGTTCTTCTCACGCTACGGTGACCGGCTCGGGCGCAAGTGGGTTCTGGTCGCCACGCTGATGCTGATGGGCGGCGCGACCATGGCCATCGGTCTGCTGCCGACGTTCGAGCAGGTGGGACTACTGGCCCCGGTGTTGCTGGTCCTGTGCCGATTCTTCCAGGGCTTCGGCGCTGGTGCCGAACAATCAGGTGGCGCAACGCTTCTGACGGAAACGGCCGCGATCGGAAAGCGTGGCAGATTGGCCGCTCTTGTCATGACCGGCGCGGCGCTCGGCACCGCTCTCGGAGCCATCGCCTGGATCCTCGCCCAGTTGCTTCCCGACGACCAGCTCATGTCCTGGGGCTGGCGGATGGTGTTTCTGAGCAGCATCCTGGTCACCGTGGCCGCGTTCATCATCAGACGCAAGCTCAACGAGTCACCGGTGTTCCATGAACTGAAGGCGGCACAGGAGCGACCCAAGGCGCCGGTGAAAGAAGTGTTCACCAACGGCAAGCGACCGCTGTTCATCGTCATGTTCATGACCGTCGGCATCAGCGCTCAGTCCTACACGTACCAGGTGTTCATGGCCTCCTACATGAAGAACGACATCGGCGTCGATCCCACGTTCATACCCAAGGTTCTGCTCATCGGCGCAATCTGCGGCGGCATCGCGGCCTGGGGCTTCGGATGGCTATCGGACAAGGTGGGTCGTAAGCCCGTGTACATCGGTATCGTCAGCCTGCTCGTCGTTCTTCCGGTTCCCACGTTCATGGCTCTCAGCACCGGTTCGCACGTACTGATCACCCTGGTGATGATCATCGGATTCATCCTGGCGTGCCAGGGGGCCGTCGGTGTCACGATGAGCTACTTCCCCGAGATCTTCGGGGCTCGATACCGGTACGCCGGAGTCACTCTCGGCCGCGAGTTCGCGTCCGTCTTCGGCGGCGGAATCGCTCCTCTGCTGTGCGCCGCACTGATCACCGCGTTCTCCGGATCCTGGGTCCCGGTCGCGGTCTACATGATGATCATGGCCGTCTCGGTGCTCGTCGCCGCAACCTTCGCACCGGAAACTCGGGATCGCGATCTGACCGATCCGGCCAACGCAACCGATCCGGTGCTCGACCGGGTCTGACCTGCCCACCTCGAACGGAACGGACGACACGATGACCACCGAACCGAATCCGGTGCCCGACAGAACGATTGCCTTGATCGCGTACGGCACCGATGACATCCGCGTCGAAACAGTGGCGGTGGCCGACCCCTCGCCGGACGAGGCGATCGTCGCAATTGCCTACGGCGGAATCTGCGGATCCGATCTGCACTACTGGAAGCACGGGGCGGCAGGACAATCGGTACTGAAGGCACCTATGCGGTTGGGACACGAGGCGTCGGGCACCGTGGTTCGGCGCGCAGGAGACGGCAGTGGCCCCGGTGAAGGCACCCCGGTCACCGTCCATCCGGCGACTCCCGCCGCCACCGGAGCGAAGTACCCGGTCGATCGTCCGAACCTGTCTCCCGGATGCCGCTACATGGGAAGCGCCGCGCAGGTACCGCACGACGACGGACTGTTCATCGGTCATGTCGCCGTCCCGACCCGAATGCTCAGAGTGTTGCCCGACGGTCTGGATCTGAGAATTGCTGCGTTGGCCGAGCCGGCGAGCGTCGCATGGCATGCCGTCGAGCGCGCCGGGACGGTGTCCGGCAAGACGGTTCTCGTCGTCGGGACCGGTCCGATCGGTGCCCTCATTGTGGCGGTCGCTCGCCGAGCCGGAGCAGCTCGGATCGTCGCGGTCGACCTCGAGGACTATGCGCTCGATGTGACGCGTCGACTCGGAGCGCATCGAACGATCGACGCCCGAGACGGGGCAGCAGTCGCGGCGGTCGAGGCCGATGTGACGTTCGAGTGCTCGGGCAACCACCATGGTCTGGCGTCTGCAATAGACGGCACGGCTCGCGGCGGTCGTGTCGTCATGGTGGGGTTGCCTGCGGCCGGGCCTCAACCGGTGCCGCTGTCATTGGCCATCACCCGGGAGATCGACCTGATCGGCTCGTTCCGGTTCAACACCGAGATGGACGACGTGATCCAAGCTCTGGCCGACGGTTCACTCGATGTGGCACCCGTCGTCACCGCGGAGTATCCGGTGGCAGACGCCCTCGACGCGTTCGCGCTCGCCGCCGATGCATCCCGATCGAGCAAAGTCCTGTTGACGTTCTGACGGGCTACTACTCGAATTCGGTTCGTATCGACTGTGTCGTGAGCTGCAGCATGAGCACGAAGCCAGTCAGCGTCACCACGATCGGGGCCCACAGCACCACCGCCACGAAGGTGTCCACATCGCGTTCCAGCACTATGTACACCGCGACGATCGACGTTCCCAACAAGCACAGGGCGATGTGAGCAGCGAGTCGCCATTTGTCGAAGAAGAAACCGGCCAACATTCCCATCGGGATGAGGAAGGTGCATTTGCCGAGGGTGACTTCCGGCGCGAAATTCGCGGTGATGGTGGCTCCGAAGATCGACAGATCGGCGATGACGACGAAGGCGAAGGCTTGCCCGAGCGTCGGCCACGGTCCGAACCACCAGAACGCGCCCATGACGTACGCGGCGATCATGCACGTCCATTGCACGATCGAGGGGATAGGGGTGGTCGCGCCGTACCCGAACGCCAGCTCGAGGGTGACCACGACGGCCATGGCCAGGGCGGCGGCGGACACGATCCGCTTGACGAGCGTCGTGACAGCGAGCGACGTCATCACGCCCATGCCCCATTGGTAATGCTCGTTGGACCTCGTCAGTGCGCGAGTCACAGTGCCCCCTCGTTCCAATCGGGAGTCGATTGAAACACAGTCGCACCGCCCGACGTTCGGCTTTCACCGAGTTCTGGCCGACGGCGCGGCACGATCAGCTGGTCAATTGGTGTAACAGCTCCGGCAGTGTCTCGCTGATGTCGTGCCGGCTGGCCACCCGATAGCGGGCGGCCTCACCGAGCAGCCGCCGTCGATCGGCGTCGTCGACCACCGCCGAGACGGCGGCAGCGAGAGCATCGGAGTTGCCGGGCTCGACCAGAATTCCAGCACCGTCGGCGAGGAATTCGTGCGTGCCACCGTGATCGCTTCCGATCACCGGCAATCCGTGCGACATCGCTTCCAAGACCGACAACGGACCTGCCTCGGGAGAAGTACTGGCCGACACAACGACATCCC
This sequence comes from Rhodococcus sp. 06-1460-1B, assembly GCF_002258475.1. Classification (NCBI taxonomy): domain Bacteria; kingdom Bacillati; phylum Actinomycetota; class Actinomycetes; order Mycobacteriales; family Nocardiaceae; genus Rhodococcus; species Rhodococcus sp. 06-1460-1B. Next base: position 209,881 of record NZ_NOYS01000025.1, on the reverse strand, counting down.
ACCTGCGAAGAGCGGACTCGGCATCGGTGTGCCCGAGGAACTCGACACGTCCGGCAAGATCCGGTTCCGCGGCGCGCGCGCGGAGTTCGTCGACGTATTCGCGATCACCGGGGAAGCTTCCCCCGGCCAATTCGACTCGGACGTCAGGGAGCATGGCGACGGCGTCGAGCAGCACGCGGTGCCCCTTCCACGGCGTCAACAACGCCAGCATCCCGACGACCGGCGGAGAGTGCAGCGCACCGCCGAACCGCGGAACCGGCCACGGCACGCCGTTGTGTGACACCACCACGGGGAGGCCGGCCTTACGCAGAGGTTCTGCGGTGGCCTCGGACACCGATACCGCAACGCGAACGGCAGGCCGGGCGAACCGGACCACCACACGCTGCTTGAGAGAGGTCATCGTGTCGTGGACGAGCCACGACGCCCCGCGAGCGGGCCGCGCAAACCGCGCCACCGGAAGCGCGAACAGCGAGTTGACGACCGTGGCGGTGCCCGGTGCGCGGGCGATCGTGCGCACGGCGCGCGCCGCCCCGACCCATCGTGCGACCATCCTGATCGCCGCGATACCGCGCGCGGCACCACGTTGCCCACCCAGTCCGAGCTCGTCGATGCGGACGTGCCGCGTCGTGTCGGGCAGGCGATCTGCCAATGGGCCTGCGGGGCAGGCGATCACGGTGGCATGGCCGCGGCGCGTGGCCTCGTCGATCAAATCCAGCAGCACCTTCTCGGCACCGGACACCTGGCCGGTGTGCGCGAGGAAGAGAACTGTCGATTCGTCGGTCATGTATCGGCCCGTCTGTGCGGCGAAGGTGGTTCTGGCGGATCAGTACGCATCGCGGAGCAGTGCCACTGGGTCTTCACACATCCTGCGTAGCGCTGCATCCATGACGGCCACATCGACCATCTTGCTGCAGAACGAGGCCGTATAGGTTCGGCCACCGGCGATTTCGGCGATGAGCATCGTGCAGCCGTCCGGACCGTCCGGTTCGAGCGACGCGGCCATCTGCGGGGGCCTGCCGTCGTCGGCCCAGTCGAGGTGGTCGAACACCCGCACTTTCCCGAGGTCGCTCACGGCCAGCCGCAAGGTCTCGGGTACCTCGACAACCGAATTCTTGTCCTGCGACGGTGCAGACGGCCGAATGCGTGACGCCACATCGCGAAGATGTGACATGCCCAGTACCGCGATGGGCCAGCCGGATTCGATCACCTCACGCATCGATGCGGCGATTCGGACGGGCGTCGTGTCGGGAGGAAGATGCAGGGGGATACCGACGGCAAAGTTCCCGTGTGCGCCCTGCTGGGCCGGATCGAGATAGCGGCGGCTGTTGAACAACACCATGATGTGCTCGTCGACGTCGACGGATTCCGCTCGTAGCGCCGCGCTCCACAGGGCAATCGAGATCGACGCAGCGGTCGCTCCGGGCAGGTTCTCCGCAGTCCAGTTCTTCAGCTCGTCCACGTCGGCTTTGCTCATGTACCCGGCCCGGCTGACCTTTCCGGCTTCCCAGTTCTCGATCCGACGACGGGGACCGGACCCGCCGTCCGCTGCGCGCCGGTGTCGAGCACGCAGTGACCAGAAGTCCGCCAGCGTCTTCGGATGTCGAGAGTAGTGCCGCCACAGAGCTTTCCATGTCGTGCTCGGTGGCAAGCCTACGGCGAGGCCGGGAACCAGTGATCCGTCGGCATCGTCGCAGAATGCCGCCAACATCAGGACGCCGATCTGGCCGTCCCCGATTCCGTGCGAATAGTCGATGGCGAGGTGATCGTCGAACACGACCACCTCGAGTGGACCGCGAGCACCTTGTCGCGACCGAATGTCGGTGAGCATCTGCCCCAGGTCTTCGGTGCCGCCACTGCTCGTGGTGACATTGTCGCCGGCGATGTTGCTGCGGTAGCGCCACCGTCGAGCATCGGAGCGTGGTTCCAGCGCGATGTGCGGCTCCGCGTCGACGTGTTCGGCGGCGGTGAGCGTTCGACGCGTCCGCTCGATGTCGAGACCGCGGACGGGCCCGACCGCGGTGACTATCCGGGTGTCGGCGAAGACGCGATCCAGTGCAGTCGAGCGATAACTACGCTCAGCGGACGGCATCGACGACCTCCTGCATTCGACTGCGGAAGTTGGCCCGTGAGAAGCCTTCCGCCCATCTACGAATGGCGGCGCGATCGTAGTCGGCTGGGTCGAACGAGCGCATGGCCTCGGCGAACCCGGCGATGACGGCCTCGTCGGAGCCCGGCTGTACATGCAAGCCGGTCTCACCGGGAATCACCGAGTCCACGGCCCCGCCGTCTCCCAGTGCGATGACCGGTGTTCCGGTGGCCATGGACTCGACCGGGACTATGCCGAAATCCTCCACTCCGGGCATCAGCAGGGCGCGCGTCGTGCGGTGCAGTTCGAGAAGCTTCTCGTGCGAAACCCGCCCCAGGAAGGTCGTTTTGGGTCCGGCCAGTTCCCGGCAGGCGTTCATTGCACGGCCGTCTCCCGCTACCACGAGGGGAACGTCGGCCTCGGCGGCGGCGCGAACCGCGATGTCAGGACGCTTGTAGGGGACCAGGCGGCCGGCAAGCAGGAAGAAGTTCTCACGCTCGATCGACGGATCCGGCGTGAAACCCTCGGTGTCGACCGGAGGATGGACCACCACGGCGTCGTCTCGGCCCCACCAGTCATCGATGCGGCGAGCGACCGCTGTCGAATTGGCCACCACGGTCGTCAGTTTCGGTGCGGCGGCGATCTCGCATCGACGGGCAACGGCCGACAGTGCCGTCAGTATCGCTGCTCCGGCTCTGCCGCCGCCTTCACCTGCGCGAAGTTCGGGATCCCAGGCCCATCGTGCGGGACTGTGCACGTAGGCGATCACGGGGGAGTCGGTGGCGAACACGGCCTGAGTCGCGAAGGCATGATGGCTCACCACGACGGCGTCGTAACCGCGCAGTGGCATCCGACGAAAGGCCAACGGCATCATCGGAAGAACGGGTGCGTACGACCGTTGGCCCAATGCGTTGTACACCCGATTGAGGGCGGACGTGTGCGGCGCGCGGCTGATTCCGGACGGAACCCCGGACGGGCGGGAGATGGGCGCGAACACCTCGGCAGCGGGCCAGTGCAAGGCCAGCTGTTCGATGACGTGCTCGGATCCTGCGATCTCCGTGAATCTTTCGTGTACGACGGCAATTCTGTCAGCTGGCATGGCGTTGGCCTTCCGGCGCGATCGTCTGCGCGGTCTGTTCTGCTCGTCGGGTCGAGTTCTTGTTCTGCAATACCAGGTGTACGGGAATGTCGAAGTCGTCGAGCCGTCGAAGCGCTGCAGTTGCTGCCTTCTTGTCCCGTCCACGCTTCGACACCAGCACGACGACGGTCTCGACGTCACCGACGTCGGTGTACTGCCACCACTGCTCCGACAGGCCGAATTCGGCGGTGGCTCGATGGTGGCCGGTGGTCGGTCCGTCGCCGTGCGTCGACTCGAAGACTGCACCTTCGCCGACCAGGACGAGAATCACGCTGTCGCCCTTCGGGGCTGCGTGTCGCGCACTTCTCGATGCCGATCGGTCGCCACGCTCGAGAGCAGCGATCCGGGAAGCCACGACGGGCGGTACCGTGTCGCCGGTTGCCGGGTCGAAGTGTGCACCGTATTTTCGGGACACCCGACGAGCCCAGGAGCGAGAGGGCTTGCGGCCGAGCCTTCCTCGAAGCAACACGATCAGTTCGGCCGCGACGATGAGTGCAGCCAGAGCTGCGACGAGTGCCTCCGAGACCGGTTTCGGTGAGACCGGGGTCGTGCTCTGCTCTGGTTTCGACAACACGACCAGTCGATCTCCGCTGGCAGCTGCTTCGAGTTCGCTCTGCTGGGTGCGTAGTTGGGCCAGTTCGGACAGTGCCGCAGGTCGACTCGGATCGTCGGCAGGCAGAGCGTCCACCCGAGCCTGTTGCGCGTCGACGGTGGACTGCCCCTCGGCCGTTCGTTCCTGCGAGTCGCGGATCGCGTTGGCGGAGGACGTACTTGCCATCGTCGACACCATCGCCTCGGCCAGTTCCGCGGCGAGTTCGGGAGATCGGGTCGTCACGGTCACTGTCAGCAGCGCGGGTGAGGTGCCAGGAGACAGTTCGACGCTCGAGGCCAGTTGCGACGCGTCCATATCGGCGTCGACCTGTTCCAGGACCTGATCGAGAACGCTGCGATCGGTGGCCAATTCGATGAACGGTGCGCGCATCTGCTCGATGAACGCGTCACCGGGAACGAGGGTTTGGGCAGGTTCGATCTCCGCGACGATCGACGCGGCGTACTGCTTGTCGGTGAGTTCGCTCCTGAGGTAGAACATGCCTGCACCGACCAACACGGCAATGATCACGGCGGGCAGCAATGCCCGGCCGAGTTCGCGCATGTGTCCTGCGAGGTCGATCGGTGGGGGCACGTCGCCCCGGTGTACGGCATCGTGGACGGACATCAACCGCGTACCCTTCCGTCGTCGATGCGAGCGGATGGACCGCTTCGGTGGTTCGTGGAGCCGACAGGCTCGATGATAGCTGGGAGTGGATACAGTCCGCGTAGCCGTGCCGACTGCGAATGAAACTGCATCTCAACGACATTGGAATAGCAGGGGCGGTGGTCGAAAAAGATAGTGAAACCGAACTTCGGCTCCGAAGCCTGCCGCCGGAATCGGGCGATTCGTCTGTTGTGTATCCGCTTCTCACTGCACGTGCGCACGGTGTCGTCCTTTCTCGGCTGATCCCGGCATCGGTGACTCGACGACTCCGATGGCAACGAACGCGGCCAGCGAGGTCGCGACCAGTAATGCCGCCCCGACGGATACGAGCAGCCACAGGCCGGGGTAGTGCTGTACCAGGAACCAGCCGCCGACCGTGACGGCCGCGGTGATCACGACGACGACCGAAAGGGACTGCACCGGAAGTAGTCCGGGGATGGGCATGCTTCGCGCTATCACGATCCACAGCAGGACGAGGGTGGTTCCGATCGTCGCGACCGTGGAGATGGCAGCTCCGTCATAAGACATCCGTGGGATCAGCACGAGGTTCAACCCGATGTTCAGGGCCAGGCCGACCAACGCAACCACGGGGTAGTGACGCTGCATCCCGGCCGAGGCCAGGAGAAAGATGCCCAGCATCACCAACGACATCAGTGCCGCGCCGATGACGAGCAGCCGGGCCGCGTGTGCTCCGTCCACAAATCTGTCGCCGTACAAAAGGCCGATCAACGGCTCGGCCGACGGTACGAATGCCGCCACGGCCATTGCACCGAAGACTGCGAACAGCAGTGCGGCCGAACGGGTACGCGCTCGAAATGCCGCGGTGTCGTGGGGCCACGACGCCACGAGCAGGGTGCTGATCGGTGCCACTGCCGCCAACACGAAGGTGTCGATCATGTCGGAGAATTTGTAGCCGATCGAGTACAGACCGACGGCCTCGAACGTGTCGAGGAGGCTGAGCATCAGCATGTCGATCTTGAGCATGGCAATGGTGAGGGCGAAGCCGATGGCGAGGGGCACGGCCTCTCTCAGGTACGGGCCCCAGCGGCGCACCTCGATGTGCCTCGACGGTCGCAACCCCATGGAACGGTTGCCTATGCCGAACCCCTTGGTGATCAGTTTGAACACTTCGTTGACCACAGCGGGCAGTACGAAGATCAGCAGGGTGGGAGCAAGCACGGCAGCCAACACGGTCAGGGCCAACTGGATTGCCTGACCGGCACTTTCGGCGACGGCCACCAGAATCAGCCGATGACGACTCTGGAAGAGGACGCTCAGAGCGTGGCCCGGTGTGGCGAAGACGACCACCAGTCCACCCAGCACCGTGGCGAGGACCACCTCGCTCGGATACTGCAGCAGGAGAACGTATGCCACGGCCAGTACGTAACCCACCAATCCGAGGACAGTACGCAGTGCCAGAAACGACGACGCGGTTCGACCGATTTCCTCGGGATCGTCGTCCATCAATTTCGCCAGCACGACGCGTCCGACTCCCAAGTCGGTGACGACGGACATCAGGCCCAGCAGTGCGAAGACGAAGCTGAACTGGCCCCACTCGTCCGCGCCGAGGGACCTCGCGACGACGACACTGCCGACCCAGCCCAGCGCCGCGATGATCACTCTGCTGATCAGAACGGCAATCGTCGCCTTGGCTGCGGCCTTCGGATCCGCTGCTATCGCGCGGTAGTCCGGGGGCTGCTCGGTGCCGTCGAGCGCGAGCTCGTCCGACATCAGACCACGCCCGCGGCTCGATACGCGTCGGCAGTGAGCTCAGCCGTTCGACGCCAACTGATCTCGCGGGAAGCAACCGCTGCCGCGCCGACGAGGGCTGCGCGTGCGTCCGCGTCGAAAGCGATGGGTTTCATCGCGTCTACCCAGTCGTCCACGTTCTCCGATGCGACGAGCACGGCACCGTCGCCGACGACGTCGGGGAGGGCACCGACTGCACTGGCGACGACCGCGCCGCCCGAGGCCATGGCCTCGACCGGTGGGAGCCCGTAGCCCTCGTACCGAGAGGCGTACGCGGTGACGGTCGCGGCTGCATAGAGGGCAGGCAGGTCCTCGACATCGACGTACCCGAGCCCGCGGGAATTGCGGGGAGCGTGGGGACCGGTCGAGCCGGCTCCGGCCAGCAGGCACGGGATACCCAGACTCTCCGCTGCGTCGGCCACCAGCTGAACGTTCTTGCGAGGCTCCACCGTTCCGACCTGTATGACGAAACGGTCCGGTAGGTCGTACTTGGACCGAACAGCGTCCACTCGGCTGTCGGTGGGGACTTCTGCCCACGCTGCGGGTGCCAGGCCGACGACGGTGGCGTCGCGGCCGCTGACGGCCTTGATCCGGTCGGCAGTGAACTGCGAGACAGCGATGAGCAGATCGGCACGGCGCAGAGCTCGCCGCACCAGTCTCTGTTCACCGAGCGCGCGAAATCTACTGGAGGCCGACGGCATGTCGATGACCGAAAGATCGTGCACCGTGGCGACTGTGAAGGCCTTCGTGAGAAACGGAAGGTCGACGTCCAGGCCGTGTACGACATCGCACCGGCCGACGGGGAGTGCGCCGAGCACCGCCCGAGCCGCGCCGCTGGTGACAGGCCGTTCCATCGCCCGAACCGAGGGTGGCAGCTCACCGACGGCGTCGCGCTGCACGACCGCGGTGAGATCGGCGTCGGGCAGACGATCCGGTAGCTCGTTCAGGAGCTCGCGAATGTAGGTCTGTACTCCACTTCCGCCCGGCCTGAGGGCGAGCGCCCCGAAGACGATTTGTGTTGCGCTGCTGCGCATCCCACCACTCCTAACAAGAGCCAGAAATAGACATCGATCGGAAAGATCTCGAAATACGTGGAGACCAGACTGGCGAACATGGCGGCGACGATCGAAGCGCCGACGCCGAGAGCGAGCGCCCCGTCGTCGCCCCGTAGTGCCCGGGACAGGCGTGTGCACCACAGCAACGACGTCACCAACAGCGCCACCACCGCCCAGAGGCCGATCGGCCCCAGTTCGAGCAGGGCCTTCACGTAGTAGTTGTCGGGTTGGTAATTGGTCGAGAGTCCAGATTGAGTGAACGCTCGGCCCTCGGCGGTGGAAATGCGGTCTGCGGCAGATCCACTCGATCCCAGACCCGTGCCGAAGGGATGAATCAGGATGCTGGCGATGATGTTGGCCCAACCGTCACCGCGTTGACCCAGACTGCTGGACGAGAAGAAGACCGACGTGATCTTGGGTACGAAGGGGACCGTGACGGCGACGGCCAGAGCCGCCAGAGCAAACGGCGCGGCGAGGTATCGAAAACGCACGGCGATCAAGTAGATGACCCCGACCGCGAGCCCGAGAATCGCTCCACGCACGATCGAACTGGACATCGCGACCACCATCATCGGAGACGCGCAGAGAAACAACAAGTTTCGACGACGGCGCGGATCGGCCAGTGCGACCGCACCGCCGACGAGCAACGCCAACATCACGTACAGCCCGAACGGGAACGGCAGGTTGAACGTGCTGAACGTGCGCAGCAGCCCGCCCGATGTTCGGACCTGCGTGCCGTATTCGTAACCCAGCGACACCAGTGCGGCGGGCCCGGCCACCAATTGAGCGATGCCGACGGCAGACGTGAACACACCCATGCCCATCAGAACCGAGACGAGGTGGTCACGGTCTTTGGCGTCGAACGGCGCGAGCCACATGACTACTACCAGCAGAACGTAGAAGAAGGTGACCTTGATGCCGAACAGACCGACTATTCCGAACGTGGCGAATGCAGACACGCTGCCGAACACGACGAACACCGCAGCCGCCGGCCACCACGGCACGAACACCCGAGCAGGCGAGCCGGGGACATGTCGTGGTCGGCGTAGCCACGCACACAGAACGGTGAAGACGACAAGGCCTTCCTTCCAGCCCGACACGACCCCGGGAAGGGGAACGAGAACCAGAAGTCCGTGCAGTGGAACCAATCCCGCCAACAGCAACACTCCACGTTGCGGGCGGCGGTAGATGGCCGATGCCACCGCGCAGCCGAGAACGAGGACCACCGCTGCGCCGAAAGCAAGCGCAACGTACGTGATCACGGGGTGACCCGAACGTGGCGGTGTTCGGCGTAGACCACGATCAGTCCTCGGCGCGTTTCAGAACGGCCAGCACGGTGAGGAACAGGATCTTGACATCGAGCCAGATGGACCAGTTCTCGATGTAGTAGTTGTCCCACTCCGCGCGGTCGGCAATGGAGGTCTGGCCGCGAAGGCCGTGCACCTGAGCCCATCCCGTCACACCGGCCTTGACTCGGTGCCGTTCGCCGTACCGACGGATCTGCATCTCGAACAGGTCCACGTATTCGGGCCGCTCGGGCCTGGGGCCGACCAGACTCATGTCGCCGCGAAGGACGTTGAGAAGCTGGGGGAGCTCGTCCAACGAGGTCTGTCGCATGATCTTTCCGATACGCGTTCTCCGGTCGACACCCTCGACGCCACCGGGTGCGTCCCCGGCCTTCCGCTCGAACGCCGCGTCGGATGCCCGCGGCGGCCGCATGGACCGAAACTTCAGGCAGTCGAACGGCAACCCATCACGGCCGATTCGCTCCTGCGCGAAGAAGATCGGGCCGGGGGAGCTCAGGCGCACGAGCAGCATCAGCGTCAGGAAGACGGGGGAGAGCAGCAGGAGTCCGAATGCCGTCAGGACTCGATCCAGTACACCCTTCAGGGCGAACTGCCACCCCTTGGGATTGACGTGCGGCAGCACCATCAGCGGCAGGCCGCCGATGTGTTCGACACGAGTGTTGACGCCGACGGCGTCGTACAGCCTGGGCACCACCCACACCCGCATTCCGAGTCGGTGCGCAGTCCTGATCGCGCCGACCAATACTCGGTCTTCTGTCGGAGCGAACGCAACTATCAGCTCTTCCGCACCGGTCCTGCGCGCAATTGCCTCGAAATCACTCGGGAGCCCTAGGTGCGGCAGATCGGGGAGTTCGCCCCCCGGCGAGACGTCGGCGATCGGGGCTTCGCCGACGTAGCCCACCGGAGCGAGACCGTACTCGGGGAATTGTCTTGTGCGAGAAACGAGTTGGTGCGCAATCGGATCGTTGCCGAGCACGATGGTGGGGGCCGCGGAGCCGAACTTGGTGCGCAGCATGCGCTGGACGACGATGCGAATGAGACGGGCGATCGCGATCGTGAATGCGCTGAGTAGCCACAGTCGCAACACGACCGCGCTGGGCCGGTAGTCGGTGTCGGACAGGAACATCACCACCGTCAACGCGAGCACAGCGAACGCAACAGCCGTTTCGGCCGGACCGATCTCGTCGAGGAAGTTACGACGAAGGCTGCGCCTGTACATCGACTTGCCGGCCAAAATTCCGATGAGCAGCGGCAGGAAGAGCCATGGCAGCCAGCCGGTCTCGACGAGACTGCCCGAGTACCACAGCAGCGCTCCGGCCACCGCGACCGCGGCACCGAGCACGTCGACCGCGACGTTGATCGCGGTGTTCAACGGATCGGCCCGTAGTCGGTCCGCGAGTGTGCGACGGGCTACGACGACGTCGGGCTCGGCAGCCCGCGGGCGAGTGTGCGGTGATTCCAGTGTTTCGGGCACGGCTTCTTCCGGTGGTTAGTTTCGAATGAGGTCGGTCCTGAATATCCCAATTAATGTATACCGCCAGGAAAGAGGACACCCGGTCGACTTCATGAAAAAAACTCGAAGTCGGTTGTAGGTCGAAAATGCTAATGCCCGTCGGGGAAATCGTCCCTTATTCGAAAACTCGCTCGCGAATAATCCAGGCCAAATCCTGAAGAATCTGGATGTGACCGGTCGTCCACTGCCGCGGCTGTCGATCCCACACACAGAGGGTGCCCACGGAATGGCCGTCGTCGTCGACGAGCGGAACTCCGAGATAGGACACGAGCAGATTGCCCTGGACCGACGGATGGTCCTTGAGGACGTCGTTGAGCCGCGCATCCTCCACCACCAGTGGTTGGCCGAGGTCGATCGCGTAGCGGCAGATGGACCCGTCGAGAGGAACCTCTTGCGCGCCACCGAGTTCCGACGGAAGTCCGAGTGCACTCTTGAAGTACTGACGTCGGTCGTCGAGCAGAGAGAATGCGGCCGACGGGGCGCTCAAGGCATCGGCGACCATCGCGACGATCCGGTCGTAGCCGGCGTCGGAACCGGTGTCCATCAAACCCGTTCGAGCCACTGCGGCCAGCCTGTCGGGGTCGTCGATCGGGGTACCGAACGCCCGGGTCACCTCGGCGGGGCCGACGCCCTTCTCCGCGCCGGCCTGGAGAGCCCGGAGCAAAGCACCGACCTCGGAATCCTGATCGTCGGACAGTTCACGAACGAGTCGATCGACCACGGCCCGCCGAATGAATTCATCGGTCCCGAGGCCGGATTTCTCCGCCTGCCGGGCGAGTAACTCGTTGAGACGCTCGTCGAAACCGGGAAATCCTGTTGTCATTGGGCATATGGTAGTACAGGCAATGTCGTCCTACCGATGACTGCGGGGTCGAATTCTGCGTCAATCCGAATCGTTGCCGTAATTGCCACAAAGCGTATGACAATCCGTTTCGGCGAAGATCGCCTACCGGTGTTGCTATCATCCCGCAGATGAAAGCAAATGCTCCTCTGCGGGTGATGGCCGTTCTTGCGGCTCTGGTGTTGCCGTTCGCTGCGACGCCGGCAGTGGGTGCAGCTCCCGTCGTGCGGGCTCAGGCCGGTCCGGTGAACTGTGGCGGGCAGTCCGACGCCATCCGGATCGGAGTCTCGCCGGGCGCGTCGATAGGTAGCCTCTCCCCGGCAGATCTGGATCGCGAACTGACGCTTGCCAAAGCCGCGGGAGCCTTCGCGGTTCGTCTCGACATCGATTGGTCCGCAATCGAATCGACACGGGGCGCTTTCGATTGGAGTCGAACGGACCGAGTGATCGATGCCGTCGTGGCCCACGGGATGTGCCCGCACGGGATCATCGCCTACACCCCCAGATGGGCGCGAGTAGCTGCCGCGGTCAACGATTCTCACTCCCGTCCTGCAAACCCGTCCACTTACGCGGCTTTCGCCAAGACGGTGGTTCAGCGGTACCAGAACCGCATCAAGATCTGGGAAGTATGGAACGAGCCGAACATCGTGACGTTCTTCAAGCCCGTTCCCGACGTCACGGCGTACTCGGCGCTGCTTCGAGCGGCCTACACGGCGATCAAACAGGTGCAGCCCGGTTCGACCGTGCTCGTCGGTGGGATGGCACCGTCCGAGGACACGAACGGCAACATCGCGGGCACGTCGTTCCTGTCGAAGATGTACGCGCAAGGATCCAACAAGTACTTCGACGCCTTCAACGTGCATCCCTACACGTGGCCGTACCTACCCAACGACCCCAGCACAGCGTCATGGAACACCGCCATGAAGATGTGGTCGATGCGAGACACCATGGTTGCCGGCGGTGACAGTGGCAAACAGATCTGGATCACCGAATTCGGCGCACCGACCGGGACCAACCCCAACAGCGTCAGCGAGCAGGTGCAATCGGACAGCATCGGGATCGTTCTCGACGCCGTCCTCGGCAACGATTGGCTCGGACCGGCTTACGTCTACAGTCTCCGAGACGCCGGGTCCGACACCGCCGACACCGAACAGAACTTCGGCTTGGTTCGCAGAGACTGGACCCCCAAGATCGCCTACGGTCGCGTCGATGCCTACGCCGCGGAGCATTCGGCACCGTAGAACGATCGATTCCGCTGCCGGTGTTCGTAGGCTATGGTTCGCCCATGAATTCGCAGCCGGGGGGCGCGGTCCCTGATCGTAAGGACATCACGTTCGACTCGAACGGCGTCGACTGTGCGGCGTGGCTGTACCTGCCCGACAGCACCGAGCCGGCCCCGGTGATCGTCATGGCGCACGGTCTCGGCGGAACCCGGGGAATGCGACTCGACGCCTACGCAAAACGATTTCGCGCCGAGGGCTACGCGTGCCTCGTGTTCGACTATCGGTACTTCGGAGACAGTGGCGGGCGACCGCGACAATTGCTCGATATCGAGTCCCAGTTGCAGGACTGGGCGGCAGCGATCGCGTGCGCCCGGGGTCGGCAGGACGTGGACGGTTCGCGAATCGTGTTGTGGGGCTCGTCGTTCGGCGGTGGCCACGTCATCGTCGCGGCAGCACGGGATCAGCGTGTCGCCGCGGTGGTCGCGCAGTGTCCGTTCACCGACGGCATCGCCTCCGGGCTCGCTTCGAACACATGGACCTCGGTCACACTGTCCGTGCGGGCCGTGCGCGATCTGCTGGGATCGGTGATCGGGCGGCCGCCGGTGATGGTGGCGACCGCCGGACGACCGGGGACTACCGCATTGATGACGTCACCCGACAGTTACGACGGGTACCTCGCGCTCGCTCCGGACTCCGACGAGTCGTTCCACAATCGGGTTGCCGCCCGCTTCGCGCTGCAGATCGTGCGCCATCGGCCCGGACGTCGAGCGAAGGACGTCCGCTGCCCGATACTCTTCGTGGTCTGCAACACCGATTCGGTGGCACCGGCGAAGGCCACCCTGCGATACGCCCGGACAGCCCCGCTCGGGGAGATAAAAACCTACGACGCAGGCCATTTCGACATCTATCTCGGTGCTGACTTCGAGCAGGTGGTCGCAGACCAAATCGCCTTCCTCCTGCGCACTGTCCCGCCGCTGGTGGCTGCGGATCAGTAGACGTCGCGCACGTACCGCTTCTCCGCAGCGAGAGCCTTGACGTACGCCTCGGCACTGCTCGGGGCCAGTTTCCCGTGCTGTGCGACTACGCCTTTCAGGGCCGCATCCACGTCTTTGGCCATTCTCGACGCGTCGCCACAGACATAGAAGTGGGCACCTCGGTGAATCCAGTTCCAGAGCTCGCTGCCGTGTTCGCGCATGCGATCCTGCACGTAGACCTTGTCCTTCTGATCCCGGGAGAAGGCAACGTCGAGGCGGTCGAGCGACCCGTCGCTCAGCATCGCGGTGAGTTCGTCGCGGTAGTAGAAGTCGGTGTCCGCGTGCTGTTCGCCGAAGAAGAGCCAGTTCGGGCCGGTGTGCCCGAGCGCGCGCCGCTCGTGCAGGAACGCCCGGAACGGTGCAATGCCGGTGCCGGGACCGACCATGATCATCGGCGTGGCGGGATCCTCGGGCGGTTTGAAATGGGTCGATTTCTGTACGAATATCCCGATGTCATGGTTGGCGGCATGGTCGGCCAGATACGTCGAGCACACCCCGCGTCGAGCGACGCCGTGCACGTTGTATCGCACAGCCGAGACGGTCACCTGCACCTCCTCGGGATTCTCCTTCGGGCTCGACGAGATGGAATACAGACGCGGCTGCAACGGCTTGAGAACGCCGAGCCAATCGTGCACCGACGCGCGAACCGGATGTGCGGCAAGTACATCGATCGCTTGCCGTCCCCACATCCAGTCGGCGAGCGTGTGTCTGTTGTCCGGATGCAACATGGCCTCGAGGTCGTCGTCCGCGGTACGCCGGTGTACGAACTTCAACAGATCCGGTGTGGCACGGGCGATCTCGAGGTGCCGACCCAACGCCGTACGGAGCGGCATTTCACCGTGCTCGGCCAAGTCGACGACGGCGTCACCGTCGAGTCCGGTGGCACCGAGCCACTCCTGCACGTACTGGTCACTGTTGCGAGGCCAGACCCCGAGTGCGTCACCCACCTCGTATTCGAGGGTGCCCGCGGGAAGGTGGAATCCGAGTTGACGGACGTCCTTGAGCGATCCGCGTGCGGTGAGCACTCGATTCCGAACGAGAGTGGTCACGAGGGGCGACTTCTTGCTGTACCGCGGTTCTACGTCAGCGGCCGCAGGCCGACGTGCGGGTGCCGCAGGCGCGGTCGCGGGATCGGACGTTGGCGAGTCACCTGCCAGCAGCGCGCTCACCGAGTCGAGCCACTCGGCGGCCTCGTTCTCGTAGTCGGGCTCGAGGTCGACCCTGCCGAGTAGTCGCCGCGCACCGAGTTGCTCGAGACGTTCGTCGATCTTGCGGCCGTGCCCGCAGAAGTCTGCGTAACTCGAGTCGCCGAACGCCAGCACGGCGTAACGGATTCCGTCCAGTGCGGGTACCGAATCGGTTGTCAGGCTCTCCCAGAAGGTTGCGCCGTTGTCGGGTGCTTCGCCGTCCCCGGTGGTACTGCTGACGATCAACACGTCGGCCTCGGCCGGTAGTCGGTCTGCGGTGAACGAGTCCATGGAGTGTTCGGTGACTGCAGACCCAGCAGCTCGCAGATGAGAAACACTGGTCTGGGCGAACTCCTCGGCAGTTCCCGTCTGCGAGGCCCACAGCAGGAGCAGTGGTCTGCCCGCTGCCGACGAGGTGTCCCCGGCGGTTCCTTCGGTGCCCGGCGAGGGAGTGCGCGAGAACAGGCCTGCGAGAACACCGTCGAGCCACGCGTGCGTCTCGGGAGTCAGCGGGGTCCGTTCGGGCAACGTGGGGATTCCCGGCGCGGAGCGACCTGCGTCGGTCCGAAGTCCCTCCAGCAGGCCTGCCATGTAACTTTGCTCGATGACGGTGAACGGTTCTGCGGGTCGGCTCGGGCGGCCGACCAACACGGCGAGAGCGTCGACCGGATCGTGCACGTCCTCGGACGTATCGGGCGAATCCAATTGAGCAGCAGATACTTTAGTCAGCGACACCGCGCAGGCCTTGAATTCGGGTTGCTGCGAGTAGGGATCGACGGCGTCATTGGTCACCGCGTTGATCGCCAGGGATTCACCGAACTCGTCGTTCCAGTGGAACGGTGCGAAGCAGCCGCCGGGCAAGACGCGATCGGTGACCACGGCGGGCAGTACCGCACGGCCTCGACGCGACGACAGTTCGACGGTATCGCCGTCGGACAGATCGAGCCGGCCCGCATCGTTCGGGTGTATTTCCACGAACGGGCCGGGGTTCAGTTTGTTCAGCTTCGCGACTTTGCCGGTCTTGGTCATGGTGTGCCACTGATGGGGGAGTCGCCCTGTGTTGAGCAGGAACGGATAGTTGTCGTCCGGCATTTCGGCCGGTGCCATGGCGGGTCGGGCGAGAAACTGCGCTCGACCGCTCGCGGTGGGGAACGACAGGGCAGGAATCGAGCCGTCCTCCGACACCCGCAGGGTTTGGCTCACTCCGTCGTTGAGGTACCGGATGGGGTGTCTGGTGGTAGTCGACCCGGGCGGGCACGGCCACTGAATCGAACCATCGCGGAGCCCGTCGTAGGTGACGCCGCGAATGTCGTAACCGGTGGCGGGGTTCGAGAACTGCTTGATCTCCTCGAAGATCTCTTCGGCACTGGAGTACGTGAACGACTCGGAATAGCCGAGAGCGCAGGCCATGTCGGCGATGATCTTCCAGTCGGGGAGTGCTCCGCCGGGTGCTTCGACAGCCGGCTGGAACAGCGTGAGGTTCCGCTCGGAGTTGACCATGACGCCATGGGCCTCGGTCCACAGCGCAGCGGGCAGCATGACATCGGCGTATCGGTTGGTCTCGGTCTCGGCGAAGGCGTCTTGGGTGATCACCAGTTCGGCACGTTCGAGACCGTCGATCACGGTTGTTCGATTAGCCACGGACGCAACAGGATTGGTGCAGATTATCCAGCAAGCTTTGATGTCGCCCGCAGCCAACTTCGAGAACATCTCGATGGTTCCACCACCGACGTCGGTGCGCAGTGTTCCGGGCGGGATTCCCCAGGCCTGCTCGACGAACGCGCGGTCGGTGTCGTTGGTGACCGCCCGTTGGCCCGGCAGTCCGGGGCCCATGTATCCCATTTCCCGGCCACCCATCGCGTTCGGCTGACCGGTCAACGAGAAGGGGCCGCTGCCGGTCCGGCAGATAGCACCCGTTGCCAGGTGGAGATTGCACAGCGCGTTGGTGTTCCAGGTGCCGTGGGTGGACTGATTGAGTCCCATCGTCCAACAGCTCATCCAGTTCTCTGCAGTCCCGATCATCTCCGCTGCGGCACGCAGATCTTCCTCGGCGAGACCGGTTGCAGCGCAGACCTTCTCGGGGGTGTAGTCGCGAAGAAACTCCGGCATCGCGTCCCAGCCGTCGGTGAACTGGGCGATGAAGTTGGGGTCTGTGTTTCCGCTGTCGACGATCAGAGCCAGCAGGCCGTTGAGCAGCGCCAGATCGGATCCCGGTTCGAGCATGAGGTGCAGATGCGCCTTGTCGGCGGTGGCGGTGCGCCGCGGATCGACCACGATCAGTTTCGCACCGGCCTTGACCCGGTCCATCATTCGCAGAAACAGGATGGGGTGGCAGTCGGCCATATTGGAGCCGATGACGAGGAACACGTCGGCGTTGTCGAAGTCTTCGTACGACCCCGGCGGACCGTCGGCTCCCAGTGACTGCTTGTAGCCGGTCCCCGCGCTGGCCATGCACAATCGTGAGTTGGATTCGATCTGATTGGTACCGATGAACCCTTTGGCCAGTTTGTTCGACAGGTACTGAGCCTCGATCGACATCTGCCCCGATACGTACAGCGCAACGGAATCGGGTCCGTGTTCGTCGAGGATCGTGCGGAGCCTGCGGGCAGTGTCGGTGATGGCGACCGAGGTGTCCGTACTCTCCGGCCGGTCACCGCGCCGGTGGCGAATTCGAGCCTTGTCGAGGCGGCCCGGCGCGGCAAGCATGTCTGCGGTGGTGCTTCCCTTGGTGCACAGTCGGCCGAAGTTCGCCGGGTGGGTCTTGTCGCCGACCGACTTGGTGACCGTAGGCCCGATCGGCAGCGTCGACCGGGAGCTCGACTGGGACTTCGCCGCCGACGGCCCACCGACCTCGAGCACCATGCCGCATCCCACGCCGCAGTATGCGCAGAGCGTCTTCACCGTGGTGACCATGGCTTCCACAGTGCCCGGTGCAGTGTGCGCGGCCATTACACATCGGTTAGCCGGATATGACGTTGTCCTCACCGGGCGTCGAACGAGGCGGTGATGTGCGTTCGCGGCACCGATCTGTGTGGCAGGGAGGTAACACCAACTTTCTGCAGTGCGATTGGTACTCGAACGTTATTCGTCGAACGGGCTGTCGAGTGGAATGTGTGGATTCTGCGCTGGCAGAATCGTCCGGGTCGGGCTCGAAGTGGGAAAGTGGTGTGTTCATGAGGGTGTCTCGAGGATTCGTACTCGCCGCGGTGGGAGTTGTCGCTTCGGTGGCGGTGCTGTCCGGGTGCAGCTCGCAGACGGACATCTCCGAACCCTCCGTTCCGATCGATTCCAATCCGATGACCGAACTGATGAAGCCCAAGCTGACCGCGAGCGTGCTCGACGGAGCAGTCGGATTCTCACCGGCGGACCCGGTGACCGTCTCGGTTGCCGACGGCAAGTTGTCCTCGGTCACCATGCTCAACCCCGACGGCGAGCCGGTATCGGGAGCCATTGCTCCAGACGGGCTGTCGTGGACCAACACCGAACCCCTCGGCTACAACCGCGAGTATCGCGTGCAGGCCGATGCGTACGGACTCGGAGGATCGTCGAGCACGGTGTCGAGCTTCACCACCAGCCAGCCGGGCAATTTCACCAAGCCCTACGTTCTGCCGAACCCGGGCGACGTGGTGGGTATCGGGCAGCCTGTCGCGGTCCAGTTCGACGAGGCGATCACCGACAAGCTTGCTGCCCAGAATGCGATCACGGTCACCACGACGCCGGCCGTGGAAGGTGCGTTCTACTGGGTGAACAACAAAGAGGTTCGCTGGCGACCGCAGAACTACTGGGCACCGGGCACCAAGGTCGACGTGGCCGTCAACGTGTACGGGCGTGATCTCGGTGACGACATCTACGGCCAGGAGAATGCGACGACGTCGTTCACGATCGGCGACGCGGTCATTGCCACTGCGGACGACAACACCAAGCAGGTGACGTTCAACGTCAACGGCCAGGACGTCATCACGATGCCGACGTCGATGGGCAAGGACTCCACCCCGACGGACAACGGCGTCTACATCATCGGTGATCGATTCGAGCATCTCGTCATGGATTCGTCGACCTACGGTGTGCCGGTCAACTCGTCCACCGGGTACCGGACTCCGGTCGACTGGGCGACGCGTATGTCGTACAGCGGCATCTTCTTCCATTCCGCACCGTGGTCGGTGGGGCAGCAGGGCTACTCCAACGCCTCGCACGGGTGTCTGAACCTCAGTCCGACCAACGCCAAGTGGGTCTACGACAACACCAAGCGCGGTGACATCGTCGTGGTCAAGAACACCGTCGGTGGAACGTTGTCGGGCACCGATGGTCTCGGCGACTGGAACATTCCGTGGGACGAGTGGAAAGCGGGCAACGCCACCACTGTCTGATCGGTGTCGATCAGCTTCGATCGCGGGTCTGGTAGAGCGAAGGATCTATCCCGAGTGTCTTCAGGTACGCGACCGGTTCGATGCTCGAGCCGTTGTTGCGGACCTCGAAGTGCAGATGCGGTCCCGTCGAATTGCCGGTGCTGCCGACCGCCCCGAGGACATCTCCCGGTGCCACCTCGTCACCGACGGACACAGCGAGGCTGGACTGATGGCCGTAGTAGGTCTCGGTGTTTCCGCTCTTGACCCGAACGAGCTTGCCGTAGCCGTCGCCCGCGTCTCCGGCCTGAACGACGGTTCCGCCGGTCACCGCATGGATCGGGGTTCCGCTGTCGGCAGCCAGGTCCACACCCTGGTGGTACTGCGCGCCGTTGCCGGTCGGGTTGTTGCGTCCGCCGTAACCCGAAGTGATGCGATATTTGCCTGCGTCGATCGGGAGCACGGCACCGCCGAGCCCCACCGTGGGCGGCGCACTCGGAAGTTCGATCTCGGGTACATCCGCGGGAGTTGCGGTATCCGGCACCGACAGCACGTCGCCGTCGAGAACGATCGCCGCGACCTGGTTGATGAGCACACCGGTGGCGTCGAGCACCGCGGCGAGTATTGCGGCCCGCTGCTGCGCATCGGGCTGGGGGATCGGGATCTGAGGTAATTCGATCGTGGGTTGAGCGGTGGCCACCGCTGGGCTGAGCAAGCCGGTTGTGCCGATGCACAGTGCTGCCGACAAGATCGAACCCGCTATGACTCTGTGCATTCTGCGACCCACGAAAAGCCTCCTCGTCTGCGTCCACCGGGCACCCGTCGGATGGGCGCCCACAGGACGTAAGAACATGTTCGGTGACGCTTCGGGGCACGCTGATCTCACGTAGCAGAAAACACATGAAATCACATTGGTACTTTTCTTCCCCAAAAGTGCCATTGGTAACCGTACGTCACAGAAACCCCATAAGAAACTCGAAAAGTGAATTACAACAACGTAATTCGAGGTCAGGGTGGGTACGCGCCGTCCGCTCGAACACCCTTGCGAAGGGTGGAGTGAATACACGAAAAAGGCCGGTCTCGCGCGGAGACCGGCCTTCTTCGTGTGGGGTGAGCGACGGGACTCGAACCCGCGACATCCAGGATCACAACCTGGTGCTCTACCAGCTGAACTACGCCCACCATTGCACGCGTCCGCAGAACCTTTTCGGGCTCTGCATCAGCAGCGTCGACAATACTAGCGGGTTGAATCCGAGGTTGCTAATCCGCCCCCGATTGCGTGTCGAGTTCGGCAACAACTGCTGCGATGTCGCTGGTAGAGGGCCCCGGCGGAGCCACGAAGGCCGTCCGGCGGTAGTACTGCAACTCTTTGATCGACTCCTTGATGTCCGCGAGGGCGCGGTGCGCAAGGCCCTTGGCCGGCTGCCCGTAGTAGATCCGTGGGTACCACCGTCGAGAAAGTTCCTTGATCGAGCTGACGTCGATCATTCGGTAGTGGAGGTATGTGTCGAGCGCGGTCATGTCGCGAGAGATGAATCCACGATCGGTCCCGATCGAGTTTCCCGCGAGCGGAACCGTTCCGGCCACCGGGACGTGCTCCTTGATGTACGCGAGCACGCGCTGCTCGGCTTCCTCCAGGCTCACCGTCGACGCGCGCACCTCGTCGGTCAAGCCCGACTTGGCATGCATGTCGGTGACGACGGCCGGCATGTTCGCCAACGCATCGTCGTCGGCGTGGATGACGATGTCGACACCCTCTCCGAGGATGTTGAGCTCACTGTCGGTCACCAACGCCGCGATTTCGATCAGCTTGTCCTTGCTCAGGTCCAAGCCGGTCATTTCACAGTCGATCCACACGAGTTTGTCCTGCACTCGCTCCACAGTAGTGCGCGCACCACAGCCACTAGGGTTTGCGGTGGCGATCGACCCCGTTTCACTTCAGCGCACGTTCACGAAAGGATGCGGACATGACAGGCGACCCGACGCAGCCGGCACCCACGCTCAGCCCTGCCGAGAAGGCGAAGGCGGCCAAAGCGGCGGCCGTGGAAGCCGCACGGGTGGCTGCCGAAGCTCTGGCTGCGGCCGACGCCGCCGAGGCCGAGGCGCGTGCCGCAGAGCAAGGGTCGGCACCGGCGGTGCACGGTAAAGCAAGCGAGATCGCCGCCGGATACACATCGGCAGGTGCGGCATTGGAACTGGGAACCGTCGTTCTGGACGGTGTCACCGACCCCGCTGCCCGCATTCGTATTCCGTTGGCGACGTTGAACAGGCACGGTCTCGTTGCCGGGGCCACCGGAACCGGCAAGACCAAGACGCTTCAGGGGATAGCCGAACAGCTTTCTGCCGCAGGGGTTCCCGTCGTCATGGCCGACGTCAAAGGAGATCTCTCGGGCTTGTCCGCGCCGGGCGAAGACAACGACAAGATCCGCAGCCGCGCTGCGGACACCGGCCTGACGGACTGGGCTCCCGCCGGACACCCGGTGGAATTTCTCTCGCTCGGCACCGAGGGGATCGGGGTGCCGGTGCGGGCCACGATCACCGCGTTCGGACCGATTTTGCTCAGCAAAGTGTTGGGGCTCAACAACACTCAAGAGTCGACCCTGGGGCTGATCTTCCACTGGGCCGATTCCCAGGGACTTGCCTTGCTCGATCTCAAGGACCTGCGGTCGGTGATCATGCATCTGACGAGTGACGAAGGCAAGGCCGACCTGAAAGGCATCGGCGGTGTCTCGTCGGCGACCGCCGGAGTCATCCTGCGTGCCTTGGCCAATCTCGAGGCCGACGGCGGCGACACCTTCTTCGGCGAACCGGAACTCGAGACCGAGGACCTGCTCCGCGTCGGACCCGACGGACGAGGCGTCATCACCCTGCTCGAGCTCGGTGCGCAGGCGTCACGTCCGGTGATGTTCTCCACCTTCCTGATGTGGGTGCTCGCCGACCTGTTCCAGACGTTGCCCGAGGTCGGTGACGTCGACAAACCCAAGCTCGTGTTCATCTTCGACGAGGCGCATCTGCTCTTCGCCGACGCGTCGAAAGCCTTTCTGCAGCAGGTGGAACAGACCGTCAAGCTCATTCGCTCGAAGGGCGTCGGCGTCTTCTTCTGCACACAGCTGCCCACCGACGTCCCCAACGACGTTCTCTCCCAACTGGGTGCGCGAATCCAGCATGCTCTGCGCGCCTTCACTCCCGATGACCAGAAAGCACTGAACAAGACGGTGCGCACCTACCCCAAGACCGACGCGTACGACCTCGAGAAGGCACTGACGTCGTTGGGGACCGGCGAGGCGATCGTGACGGTGCTCTCGGAGAAAGGCGCGCCGACACCGGTGGCGTGGACGAAGATTCGCCCGCCCCGCTCCCTGATGGACACCATCGGCAATGACGCCATCGCGGCCGCCGCGTCGTCGAGCACCCTGTCCGCCAAGTACCGCGAGACAATCGATCGCGAGTCCGCCTACGAGCGGATGAACGCACGGGTGGCGGATGCGCCCGCTCCGGTCGAGAAGTTCGACATTCCGCCTCTGCCCGCCGATCTTCCGGATCTGCCGCCGAGCGAGCCGGACGGGCCGTCGGCCGCGGAGCGCATCATGGGCAACCCAGCGGTCAAGAGCTTCCTTCGATCGGCTGCCTCGGCCGCCGGGCGGGAAATCTCGCGCAGCATCTTCGGAACCGGACGACGGCGTCGGCGGCGCTGAGCTTGCTCAGTCGGGAGTGGAGCCCGCGGAACGACCGGGATTCGGGTACTAGCTGCCGAGCTTCTTGTAGAAGCTGCCGATGATCGGCGCGGAGATGCTGCGCGGGCTGTACTGCCCGGCTACCGACATGCCCTTGCTGAGCAGTCCGGGAACGACGCGCATCTTGTTCTTCGCCAGGCCGTCCAGCGACAGCTTCGCGGTGTAGGCGCTGTCGATCCACAGGAAGTCGGGAACCATCTTGTCCACGATCGACGCATCGGCCGGATCGGGTGTCTCGGTGCGGACCGGGCCCGGAGCGAGCAGGGTGACGTTGACGCCTGTGCCCGCGAGCTCACCGCGCAGTGACTCCGAGAACGTGTTGACGAAGGCCTTCGTCGCGGCGTAGGTCGCGTTGTTGGGGATGGCCATGTTGCCCGCCGCAGAACCGGTGATGAGGATGCCGCCTGCTCCGCGGCCGATCATGCCGGGCATGACTGCCAGCGTGAGGTCGTGTACGGCAACGGCATTGAGCTCCACCTGATCGCGCTCGTACGCGGGATCGAGCCCGGCCACCGGTCCGAACGTCGCGATGCCTGCGTTGTTGCACAGGATCGAGATCTCACGCTCGGAGAGCTCGGTGACCAGCTCCTGGCGCTGCTCGCGGTTGGACAGATCGGACGCCCGCACCTCGACGGTGACGCCGTGCTCGGCGGTGAGCTTCGCGGCCAGCGCCTCGAGCAGTTCACCACGTCGGGCCACGACGATCAACGAGTGACCACGGGTGGCGAGTTCGGTGGCCAGGGCTTCACCGATACCGGAGGAGGCTCCGGTGACGACGGCGCGGGCATCGGGGCTGGGCTTGGGCAGGCTCACGGTGAGACAGGCTAGCGGACAGATCAGATCGTGGCCGCGAGCCGGGTGCCCTGCTCTATCGCCCGTTTGGCGTCCAACTCTGCCGCTACGTCCGCACCGCCGATGATGTGTGTGGTGGTGCCCGCGGCCTTCAGCTCGTCGACCAGATCGCGGACCGACTCCTGGCCCGCGCAGATCACGATGGTGTCGACCTCGAGCAAGCGTGGGCGTTCGTGCTTCTCGCCGAACGAGATGTGCAGGCCCGCATCGTCGATCTTCTCGTAGTTCACCCCCGAAAGCTGATGCACGCCTTTGGCTTTCAATGCTGCGCGGTGGACCCACCCGGTGGTCTTCGCGAGACCGGCCCCGATACGTCCCGGCTTGCGTTGCAGGAGGTAGACCTCCCGAGGAGATGCGGCAGGCACCGGGGTGGTCAACGCGCCCGGCGCGGCCTCGGGCTCGGTGACTCCCCACTCCTGCTTCCATTCCTTCAGGTCCAGCGTGGGGGAGGCGTCGGTGGTGAGGAACTCGGAGATGTCGATGCCGATACCGCCGGCACCGATGACCGCGACCCGGTCGCCGACGGCCCTACCGTCGCGTACCAGTTCCGCGTACGAGAGCACGGACGGGTGATCGATACCTGGGATCTGCGGCATTCGGGGAGTGACACCGGTGGCCAGGACCACCTCGTCGAATTCGCCCGCGGTGAGTTCTGCGGCGGTGACCCGAGTATCGAGGTGTACCGCAACATCCGCGTCGCGCAGAGCGGTGGAGAAGTAGCGAATGGTCTCGGCGAACTCTTCCTTGCCGGGAATCAGACGGGCGATACCGAATTGGCCGCCGATCTCGCTCCTGGCCTCGAACAGGCTGACGGCGTGTCCGCGTTGCGCAAGGGTGAGCGCCGCAGACAGTCCGGCGGGCCCGGCCCCGACGACTGCCACCTTCTTGGTCTTCTTCGTCGGCAACAACTGCAGGTCGATCTCGCGACCGGCGCGAGGGTTGACCAGGCACGAGACCTTCTTGTGTACGAAGGCGTGATCGAGGCAGGCCTGATTGCAGGCGATGCAGGTGTTGATTCGATCCGCGGAATCGGAAGCAGCCTTCTCGACCCAGAACGGATCGGCGAGCATCGGCCTGGCCATGGCGATCAGCTGCGCGTCGCCGCGGGCGAGGATGTTCTCGGCGATCTCGGGCATGTTGATGCGGTTGGACGCGGCGACGGGGATGCTCACGTATTTTTCGAGCTTGCCGGTGATGTCGGCGAATGCTGCTCGCGGAACCGAGGTGACGATGGTCGGCACCCGCGATTCGTGCCAGCCGATGTCGGTGTTGATGATGTTCGCGCCTGCGGCCTCGACGTCCTCGGCGAGGGCGACGATGTCGTTCCAACTCTGGCCCTCCTCGACGAGGTCGGCCATCGACAGCCGGAACACGATGAGGAAGTCCGGGCCAACCGCAGCCCGCGTCTGTCGCACGATCTCGACTGCCATTCGGCGACGGTTCTCCGCAGAACCACCCCATTCGTCGCGTCGCTTGTTGGTGCGCTCGGAGAGGAACTGGTTGATGAAGTAGCCTTCGCCGCCCATGATTTCGACGCCGTCGTAGCCGGCGCTCTGTGCGAGTCGGGCGCACCGCACGAAGTTTCTGATCTGCCAGCGAACGCCCCTCGAGGTCAATCGCCTGGGCCGAAAAGGATTGATGGGAGCCTTGATCGACGATGCCGACACACTCAGCGGCTGGTAGGAATAGCGTCCGGCATGGAGGATCTGGAGCGCGATCTTGCCGCCTTCGCGGTGCACGGCAGTGGTGATCCTGCGGTGCCGACGGGCCTCGATGCGGTTGGTCAGCTTGGCCCCGAACGGCAACAGCCACCCGGTGCGATTGGGGGCGTAACCCCCGGTGATGATGAGTGCGACTCCGCCGCGGGCACGCTCGGCGAAGTAGGCCGCCAGGCGGCCGGTGTCGCGGGCGCGATCTTCGAGGCCGGTGTGAATCGATCCCATGATCACGCGGTTCTTCAGCGTGGTTGCGCCGACGTCCAACGGCGACAACAGAATCGGGTACGGACCAGTGGTCTGCTCGGTCTTCACAGTTTCTCCAATACCTCGGTGCACCATTCGGTGAATCCTTCTTCGACACGAATCCCGCCGCGGAGCACCAGGTATTGATGCAGCGCGGTACCGGTCAGGGCAGCGGGGGCCGGAAAGTCCTGCTTCTCGATCAGTCGATACACGTCGAGACGGGTGGCATGTACGTCGCGGTGGCGGGCGACTTCGACTTTCAACGCTTCGATGTCACCGTTGGCCGCTCCGCGAATCTTCACGGCGAGTTCTTCGCGAAGCTGCGAAGGATCGGTCGGTGCGGCGATCCACCGATCGAGCTCGGCTCGGCCCGCAGCGCTGACCGAATAGACCTTCTTGTCGGGTCGGCCGTCCTGCGCGACTGCCTCACCGGTGATCCAGCCCGCTCCATCCATCCGCGTCAGAGTGCGGTAGATCTGCTGGTGAGTTGCACTCCAGAAGAAGCCGATGGACTTGTCGAACCGTCGGGCGAGCTCGTACCCCGAGCCGCTCAGCTCGGTGAGGGAGACCAGAATCGCGTGTTCCAAAGCCACACCCGAGAGTATGTATGCAACGTGGTGACTATGCAACTAGGTGCACCCAAACATGGGCCCGTCGCGGGCTAGTGTTGGCAACCATGGGAACCCAGCCGGAGGCCGCTGTCGTCGGAGTCGCCACAACGCGTAAGCAGGTCACCGCCTGGGGGTTCTGGGACTGGGGATCGGCCGCGTTCAATGCCGTCATTCTCACGTTCGTGTTCTCGGTGTATCTCACCGATGCCGTAGGTGACGACCTACCCGGATCCATCTCGGCGACCACGTGGTTCAGCTGGTCCATCGCGCTGTCGAGCGTCGTAATCGCACTGCTGGCACCGGTGTGCGGGCAGTACTTCGACGCCCGCGGCAAGAGAAAATGGCTGCTGGGGCTATTGACCGCGTTGACGGTCGTGGCCATGGCCGGCTTGTTCTTCGTACAGGACGACTACCACTATCTGTGGCTCGGGCTGCTACTGCTCGGTCTCGGATCCATCATGTTCGAGCTGGCCAGTATTCCGTACAACTCGATGCTGCGGCAGGTCTCCACCCCGGCCAATATCGGACGTGTGTCCGGATTCGGTTGGGCGATGGGCTATTTCGGTGGAATTGTCCTACTCCTTCTGTGCTACCTCGGTTTCATCGTCGGGGACGGCGACACTCGGGGCCTGCTGGGGCTGACCACCGACGGTGGGCTCAACATCAGGCTCGTCGCCGTGCTGGCGGCCGTCTGGCTCGCCGTCTCGGCCATCCCGGTGATGTTCGCAGTTCCCGAAGTGCCCAGGGCCATCGCCGATCCCGAGGCGGCACAGGCCGGCTTCGCGGAGTCCTATCGCGTTCTCTTTCGTGATGTGCGCGAGTTGTGGAGCGCAGACCGGCGTGCCGTCTACTACCTGATCGCCAGCGCACTGTTCCGAGACGGACTGGCGGGCGTGTTCACCTTCGGGGCCGTTCTCGCCGTCAGCGTCTACGGCATCGGCGCGGCGGACGTACTGCTGTTCGGCGTCGCCGCCAATGTCATCGCAGGCCTCGGTGCCATCGTGGCCGGACGGTTCGACGACAGAATCGGACCCAAGAAGGTCATCGTCTTCTCCCTGACGTCGATGATCGGTGCCGGAACCATTCTGCTGTTCGTGTCGGGCCCGACGATGTTCTGGATCTTCGGGCTGATCCTGTGTCTGTTCGTGGGGCCCGCGCAATCGTCTGCGCGCACCTTCCTGGCCCGACTGGCACCGCCCGGGCGCGAGGGGCAGTTCTTCGGACTGTTCGCGACGACGGGTCGGGCCGCGTCGTTTCTCGCGCCCTCGCTGTTCGGGCTGTTCGTGTGGATGTTCGACGCCGACCGCGCAGGTATCGCCGGGCTGATCATCGTCCTCGCCGCCGGGCTGCTGGCATTGCTGAAAGTTCGCGCCCCGGAACAGGTTTAGACCCACCCGATACGATCCAAGATCTCGGCTGCGAGTCTGTCGGGGGCTTCCTCGGGGATCCAGTGGGAGATGCCGTCGAGTTCGACGAATCGGTACGGCGCATCGACGAATTCGCCGCAGCGCTCGGCACCGGCTCGGCCGATGGCGGTGTCGCCGTTGCTCCACACGTAGGTGGTCGGCACCGTCACTGCGGGTAGGTTCGCGAACTGCCGCGTCATCGCGGCATACCAACTCGACGCAGCCGTCAGTGCTCCCGGCACCGTCAGATGCCGAACGTATTCGTCGTCGAGGCTCTCGGCCCCGAACATCGCGCGGAGCCGTTGCGCGTCGTTCTCGGTCAGTACTCGCTCGGCCTTCTCGGGTTCGCGAAGCAAACCGAAGTACTGCGACCGCTGTTGCTGGTCCGGGTCCTCGCGAATGGCCCAGTTGAACGCCGCGGAATGCGGAACGGATGCGGCAGTGAGGCTTCGGACTCGGTCGGGATACTCGGCAGCGACATGCCAGGCGACCACAGCACCCCAGTCGTGGCCCACCAGGTGCGCCGAGTTCAGGTCGAAGGCGTCGAGCAGGCCGAGGACGTCCTCGGTGAGACGCTCGATGCGGTAGTGCTCGACGCCGATCGGGCGGGCACCGGGGGAGTAGCCCCGCTGGTTGGGGGCCAGGACGCGGCAGCCCGCGGCCGTCAATTCGGGGGTCACCCGCGACCACGACGCGTTGGTCTGTGGAAAGCCGTGCAGCGCAACGACGGGTACGCCGTCGACGGGACCTGCCTGTGCCAGCTCGAACGTGTACTCGCCGATGTGTACCTCGGTGGTCATGATGCTCCTTCGCGGCTCGCGCTCGTGCCCGACGGTCAGGCCCGTCGCGGTTCCCATTTGCTCATCCCCAGCATGATCATCCGGATCTGCTTCTCGGTGCGTTCGATGAGGTCTTTCTCGTTCTGACTACCCGGCCGGTCGATCTCCAACAGACCGACCACCGCCGTCAGCATCGTCGAGACCAGGAGGTCGGCCGTCATCTCGAGATCGGAGACGTCCCATCGTTCGAGACCGGGCATGCGAGAGAGGTCGATGGTCAGCTCGCTGACGAACAGCCGGAGCTCGGTGGCGAACGCGCGACGTACCTCGGTGACTCCGCCGTAGCGCTCGCGACTGAGGAAGCGGAACTGATCCTCGTGGCTGCGGACCTGACGAACCAGGATGCCGAAGGATTCGGTGGCCGTCTTGGTACTCGGGTTGCGTCTGGCGTCGCGCAGCATCTGGCGCAGCATGCGCATGCTGTCCTCGACCAACGCGACCCCGAGGTCTTCCATGGACGCGAAGTGTCGATAGAACGCGGTGGGGACGATGCCGGCGGACCGCGCGACCTCACGCAGGCTCACGCTCGCGAACGACCGTTCGCGAAGCAGATCGAGTGTGCCGTCGATCAAGGCCTGCCGCGTGCGCTCCTTGCGCTCCGCGCGGGTACCCGGTTCTGTCACGGCGTCCAGTTTATGGGCGGGCACTCTGTGATCTCCCCTCCGGTTGCTTCCGCGGTCCCCGTGAACTTCACATGAGGTCTGTAATGGCGGTCACATAAACGTTGACAGGTACCGGTGTCGCTCTGTCACACTCATGTTAGTGCACAATCGTTCACTGAATGGGTCGTAGGGTTCGATCCGGTTAGGGAGGATGGAATGACGCTTCAAGAACGTCCGACGCGACCCACGGGTTCGCGCAAGTTCTCGCTTCTTTCCCTGTTCGAGGCCATGGCCACGCCCCACGCGCTCGATCGGTACCTGGAGCTGGTCGACCCCATGACGACCGTTCGTGATTTGCGCGGTGAAGTGACCGAGATACACCGGTCCACCGAAGATTCGCTCACGCTCACCATCCGCCCCACCCGACAGTGGAAGGGCTTTCAGGCCGGCCAGTTCGTTCAGGTCGGGGTGGTCATCGACGGCGTACGTCAGACTCGCTGCTACTCGCCGGCCTGTTCGCAGTACCGCAAGGACGGCCGAATCGAGCTGACGATCAAGGCGCACCCCGAGGGGCTGGTCTCGCAGTATCTGCACAAGAACGCCCACGTCGGCCTCGTCGTCAGCCTGTCGCAGGCGGACGGCACGTTCAAGCTTCCCCAGCCACGCCCGGCGCGCACGCTGCTGATCAGCGGCGGCAGCGGCATCACGCCCGTGCTGTCCATGCTCAGGTCGCTGCTGGACGAGGGGTACAGCAGCGACCTGACCTTCCTGCACTACGCGTACACCGAGAACGACGTCGCGTACAAGCAGGAGCTCGAGAAGATCGCCGCCGAGCACGACAACGTGAACCTCGTCTTCGCGTACACCGAGCAGACGACCGGCGGGGACCTGCACGGGTTCTTCGGCAAGGAGCACCTCGACGCCGTGGCGCCGTGGTTCGCAGACGCGGACACCTTCCTGTGCGGTCCGCCCGGGCTGATGAAGGGCGTGACGTCGTTCTTCGACGACGCAGGGCTCGGCGACCGACTGCACCTCGAGGAATTCACACCGTCCTTCGCCACCGTGAGCGACGACGTCACCGGAACCACCACGTTCTCCGGAAGTGACGTCGCCGCCGAGAACGACGGTGCAACGTTGCTCGAACAAGCCGAGGGAGCCGGTCTGTCGCCGGCCAACGGGTGCCGAATGGGCATCTGCTTCACCTGCACCTCGGTGAAGAAGTCCGGCTGCACCAAGAACATCAAGACCGGTGAGACCGACACCGAATCCGACAAGAAGATCCAGCTCTGTGTGTCCGTTGCCGTCGGCGACGTCGACATCGACATCTAGTCCCGGAGCTCCCGCCCACCACCCGATCGAATTGGAGATCAGCAGATGCTCGGAACGATTCTCTCGATCCTGCCCACCGCCGTCATTCCCTTCCGACGCAACGAAACGTTGCCCGACGAGCCGACCGTACTGACGTACGAACAGGTCGAAGAGCTCGGCCGCGAACTCGACGACCTGCGGGCCCGCACCGTCGCCAAACTGGGCGACGAGGACCGCGAATACATCTACAAGATCATCAAGGCGCAGCGCGGGCTCGAGATCACCGGACGCGCACTGATGTACCTGCCTTTCGTCCCGCCGGCATGGCTCGCCGGTGTCGGCGCACTCGGCGTCGCGAAGATCCTCGACAACATGGAGATCGGCCACAACGTCATGCACGGCCAGTACGACTGGATGCGTGAGCCGGGTCTGAACTCCGAGGTGTTCGAGTGGGACACCGTCTGCCCGGCAGACCAGTGGAAGCACTCGCACAACTACATGCACCACACATTCACCAACATCGTCGGCATGGACCGCGACATCGGGTACGGCATCCTGCGCATGGATCAGGACCAGAAGTGGAACCCGTACTACCTGGGCAACCCCGTCTACGCATTCCTGCTCATGACGTTCTTCGAGTGGGGCGTCATGCTGCACGACCTCGAGACCGAGAACATCGTCGCCGGTAAGAGGAAGTGGCACGACGTCAAGCCGCTGCTGCAGGGAATGTGGCGCAAGGCGGGCAAGCAGGCTCTCAAGGATTACGTCATCTTCCCCGCTCTGACCGGGCCGTTCTTCGCCTCGACCGTGGTCGGCAACGTTGCTGCGAACCTGATCCGGAACGTGTGGACGTACTCGATCATCTTCTGCGGCCACTTCCCGACGGGGGTGCAGACCTTCAGTCAGGAGGAGACCGCCGACGAGAGCCGGGGCGAATGGTACGTCCGTCAGATGCTCGGATCGGCCAACATCGAGGGTTCGCCACTGTTCCACATCATGTCCGGCAACCTCTCGCACCAGATCGAGCACCACCTCTTCCCGGATCTGCCCGCGCACCGCTACCCGCAGATCGCACCCGAGGTCAAGGCTCTGTGCCAGAAGTACGACCTGCCGTACAACACCGGCGGCTTCTTCCACCAGATCGGTACCGTGTGGGGCAAGATCTTCAAGCTCGCTCTGCCCAACTCGCTCACCGGATCGGCGGCTCCGGCCAGTGTTATCGTCGAGCGTAAGAAGACCGACGCAGCGTGACGACTTCGAAGGGGGCGGTCCTGGTGGTGGGAAGGTTCGAGCGCAACAAGGACACCGTGCAGGATTTCACCGAGTCTGCGGCGACACACGTCGGCAGAATCGTGGTGATCATCGCCGGAGCGGTCCGTGACGTCACTCGCGAGATCGGTGATCTGATCACCGATGGAATCGAAATGCGCGAGGCCGCGAAGAAGGCCGAGCGTGACGCGCCGCTGGGCACCGTGATCAACGGAGAGTTCGAGACCCGCGACCGGCACTGACTCACCGCACGATCGACGAAGCCGCCCGAGTATTGCTCGGGCGGCTTTCTCGTGTCTCGGGCGCGGATGGCTAGCGGCGGCGCAGTCTCCACAGCGACGTGGTCTCGCGCGACCGGGCATCGTGCAGAACATCGGAGGTGTCGGTCGCTCGAGAATGCGATGGCACGGTGTCCATCCGGTCGACGACGGTCAGGCCGGCCTTGTCGATCGACGCGAGAAGGTCTGTGCGCGTAACCAATCCGAGCAACTCGGCGAGGTCGGACAACACCAACCAGGCCTCGCCGTCGGGCGTCAGATGCCCGCCGAGGCGGCTGAGGAACGATTTGAGCATGCGAGAACCGGGATCGTAGACGGCATGCTCGATCCCCGACG
This sequence comes from Rhodococcus sp. 06-1460-1B, assembly GCF_002258475.1. Taxonomy (NCBI): domain Bacteria; kingdom Bacillati; phylum Actinomycetota; class Actinomycetes; order Mycobacteriales; family Nocardiaceae; genus Rhodococcus; species Rhodococcus sp. 06-1460-1B. The sequence continues at coordinate 177,954 of NZ_NOYS01000025.1, read as the reverse complement.
TCGGCTTGGTGGGTATCCACGGCGGGTTGCAGACGATCAATCCCGCGCGGCCGCTCGGGAAGATGTCGGTCTGCACCACCTCGACCCGATCGCTGTACCCGAGTGCGTCGAGATTGGCGCGGGCGCACGCGACCGATCGGGGGTCCTTGTCGGTCGCCACCACCGCAGGTACGCCCCGGCGCGCGAGTACCGCAGCCAGCACACCCGAGCCCGTCCCGATGTCGAAAGCCCGGCCCGTGGCAGGTAGCGGTGCGTCGGCGACGAGCTGGATGTACTCACCGCGGACAGGCGAGAACACTCCGTAGTGGGGATGAACGGACGCGTCCAGCGCCGGCACGAACACTCCCTTGCGGCGCCACTCGTGTGCGCCGATGATCCCGAGCAGTTCCCGTAGTGACAGGACGCAGGCCGAGGCATCGGGACCCAGTGCTTCCGCTACGGCCGATCGCACCTCCGGCGCTCGGCCGAGATCGAGCCGTAGATCCGAATCAAGTTGCACCAGAAGCATTCCCAATACCCGTGCGCGCCGCGCCTGGTACTGACGATGCAGGTGGAACCGCTCGGCGGGCGACGCGTTCTCGGGCTGTGTGGCCGGTGGTACCCGCCGCGTCATGGCCGACAGGAGCTGGCGAGCGTTGTTGTAATCGCCACGCCACAGCAGAGACTCGCCGATCGTCGCCAGCTTGTAGGCCACGTCCGCCGTCGTCGCGTCGTCGACGATCCGCACCACCCGCGGTGGCGGCGCACCGTTCTCCGACTGCCATCGCGCGGACCGTTCGATGCCGTCCTCGACCCACGTGACGCTCATGCTGCAGTGTGCGGGTACTCCGCACTGCGATGTTGGAAGGCAAGGATATTGGGGTTCACGATGACACCCTCCCTGATTTCGATGGAACGCTCGATGGTGGCGTCCTCACTCCACGCCGCGGGCCCGTCGAGAACCACGCGAAGGTAGGGCAGCAACGATTCGCTGATCTCCCACGTCGCCGAATTCCACAGATAGGACGGGCTGTGGTCGACGGCGTAGTAGTGCACGTTGTCACCGACGGTGAACATCGGGTCGGCGAACGACGTGGGCCGCGCCCATTCGAATCCCATTCCCTCGTCACACGAGACGTCCACGACCAGGGTGCCCGGCGTCAATGTGGGCAGGTCCTCGTTCGCCAAGAACGTCAGTGGTGAGTTTGTATCCTGCAGTACGCAATTGACGATTACATCGTGGTCGGACAGGAACTGCGAGAGTGGGATTCGACCGTCGGGAGTCAGCGCTCGGCTCTGGCGGGGATCGGCGTCGTCGAGATCGAAGTTGACGATGTTGGCCGAGTGGATCGGCGAACCCACCGCCGTGACCCCACGCTGAGTGAGGACGTCGACGTCGTGAATCCCGTGTGCACTGAGCGCGGTGACCGCGCCGCGAGCCGTGGCTCCGAAACCGATGACAGCGGCCCGCAACCTGCGGCCGTAGTCCCCGGTGGAACCGATCAGCTGCAATGCGTGCAGCACCGAGCAGTATCCGGCCAATTCGTTGTTCTTGTGGAACACATGAAGATTGAACCAGCCGTCCTGCGTCCAGTGGTTCATGGCCTCGAAGGCGATCAGCGTGAGCTTGCGGTCGACGGCGATCTGGGTGAGCCTTTCGTCCTGCACACAGTGCGGCCAACCCCAGAGCGTCTGGCCAGGTCGAAGTGACTCGAGATCTTCGGCCTGAGGCTTCGGCAGCAGAATCACGTCGCACCGAGCAATGAGCTCGGCGCGGGTGCCGATGCCCGCGACCTGCGTGGCCAGGTGCTCGTCGGAGATTCCGAACGGTTCGCCGTAGCCGGATTCGAGGAACATTCGGCTTCGAATGTCGGCGTCGATGCGATCGAAATGAAGAGGATGAATCGGTAGTCGACGCTCATCGGGCTTGCGCGAACGTGAGAGGACTCCGAGAGTGAGCTGATGCACGTGTAACCCTTCGTTACGCGAAGTCAACCACAGTAACGCGAGTCGGCCAGCGTTCGCGCTGGTCAGAGGGTGCCCCCGGCAGGATTCGAACCTGCGACCAAGGGATTAGAAGGCCCTTGCTCTATCCCCTGAGCTACGGAGGCTGGCACGCGCGGACAGGCCCGCTCGAGCACGGTTGACGAGTGTACCTTTCCGCCTACGGCGATCACACCGGCATGGGTTGAGGGAGCAGTGCAGGGGGAAGCCTGTGATGTCGTAGACGTTCCGGCCGGCACCCGAAGGAGGTTCGATGCACGACATTCTGGACGAGCTGCTGCACGCCTGGCAGACCGGCGACGCGGCCGCGGTGGCAACGGTCGTGCAGACATTCGACTCCGCGCCGCGTCCTGTGGGTGCGTCGATGATGGTCGGCCAGGACGGTGCGGTCGCCGGTTCGGTGTCCGGCGGCTGCGTCGAGGGTGCCGTGTACGAGTCGGCGCACGACGTGATGCAGTCCGGTACCCCGATACTCACTCGATACGGGGTGTCGGACGACGACGCATTCGCAGTCGGGCTCACGTGTGGGGGAACGCTGGATGTGTTCGTGCAGGCGGTGTCGAAGCACACCTTTCCCGAGTTCGGTGACGTCGTGGCGAACGTGCGCCGCAACGTCCCGGTTGCAGTGGCCACCGTGATCGCTCATGCCGACGCAACACGGGTCGGTCGGAGAGCAGTTCTGACGGAGTCGGGTATTCGCGGTTCCCTCGGCAGCTCGCGGGCGGACGCCGCCATTGCCGACGACGCGAAAGGGCTACTTGCAGCGGGACGTTCGACTGTTCTGACGTACGGAACCGACGGCCAGCGCCGCGGTCGGGGAATGCAGGTGTTCGTGTCCAGTCATGCGCCGTCGCCGAGAATGCTCGTGTTCGGTGCCATCGACTTCGCTGCGGCGGTTGCGCAGCAGGGTGCCTTTCTGGGCTACCGCGTCACCGTCTGCGACGCCCGATCCGTGTTTGCGACCCCGCAGCGCTTTCCCGCTGCCGAGCAGGTGGTGGTCGCGTGGCCGCACGACTACCTGAACCAACAGTGGGCGGCGGGGGAGTTGGACGAGAGGACCGTGGTCTGTGTGTTGACTCACGACCCGAAGTTCGATGTGCCACTGCTCGAAGTGGCGTTGCGGATTCCGGCCCTGGCGTTCGTCGGAGCGATGGGCTCGCGGCGAACCCATGACGACCGCATCGCCCGGTTACGGGCGGCAGGAGTGACCGAGACCGAACTCGCGCGATTGTCGAGCCCGATCGGACTCGACCTGGGTGCACGCACGCCGCAGGAGACCGCGGTGTCCATTGCGGCGGAGATCATCGCCCAGAGATGGGGCGGGAGCGGGACGCCTCTCCGGCAGCAGCACGGACGCATCCACCACGACTCGCTGGACGCCGAGGACGGGGCAAAGTACGACGCTGTGTAGGACTCGCGTTTCGAGTACTGCCGAACACCTCTTACTCTGGTGGTATGGCCACACCGGATCTCGACAAGACCGACCCGTCGCACGCCGGGGACTCCACCGGCGATGTGCGGTCGGACGACGGTACGGGCAATGCAGATCCCCGCTCGGCAACCACGTCGGTGTTCGTCACTGCCGGCGTCATCGCCGGTGTCGTCGCTGCCCTGATCGTCATGCTGTCCGCGTCGGACGCGTTGGTCCTGCTCGGTATCCCTGATCCCGGCCCGGCCACTACCTACGGACTGCCCGCCCTGCGTGCGATCGGTGAGATCGCAGCGGTCATCGCGGTCGGCTCGTTCCTGCTGGCGGCGTTCCTGGTTCCGCCGCAGAAGAACGGCGTGCTCGACGTGGACGGCTACCGGGCGGTTCGCACCGGCTCGGTCGCATCCATCGTCTGGGCCGTATGTGCGCTTCTCCTCGTGCCGTTGACGCTGTCCGACACCTCCGGCCAGCCGTTCGCCGAGGCCGTGAAGCCGGCGAATCTGTGGATCGCGCTGGATCAGGTGGAGATCGCCAGTGCGTGGCGGTGGACGGCCATCATGGCCGTCGTCGTCGCCATTGCATCGCGGACGGTACTGCGGTGGTCCTGGACGCCTGCGCTGCTCGGATTCTCGCTGGCCACCCTGCTGCCCATTGCGCTCAGTGGTCATTCCTCGGCGGGCGGATCGCACGACATCGCGACCAACTCGCTGATCCTGCACCTCGGTGCCGCATCGTTGTGGGCGGGCGGGCTGTTCGCACTGCTTGCACATGTTCGCAGACGCGGCGCGCACACCGACGTCGCTGCTCGGCGGTTCTCCACGATCGCCGGCGTCTGCTTCGTCGTCATGGGTATCAGCGGAGTCATCAACGCCCTGGTTCGGGTGTCCCTCGCCGATCTGTTCACCACCACCTACGGCCTGCTGATCGTGGGCAAGATTCTCGCGTTGATCGTGCTCGGCGGATTCGGTTGGATGCAGCGGCGTCGCGCTCTGCCCGCACTGATCGCCGATCCCACCGCCCGTGGACCGCTGCTCCGGTTCGCCGGGGCCGAGGTGCTCGTTCTCGCCGCGACCGTCGGTCTGGCCGTCGGCCTCGGGCGAACACCACCGCCCGCCGAGATCGACCCGAACCTGACGCCGACCGAGGCCGCGCTCGGATACGACCTCAGCGGACCGCCGACGTTCGCCCGTATGGCTTTCGACTGGCGCTTCGACCTGATCTTTGGCACCGCCGCGATCGTGATGGCCGTGGTGTATCTGATCGGGGTCCGTCGGCTGCGACTGCGCGGCGACGCGTGGCCCGTCGGTCGCACCGTCGCCTGGGTCCTGGGCTGCCTCACACTGCTGATCAGTACGTCTTCGGGCATCGGACGGTATTCCACGGCAGTGTTCAGCGTGCACATGACCGGACACATGATGCTGTCGATGCTTGCGCCGGTTCTGCTCGCGCTCGGTGGTGCACTGACGTTGGCGTTGCGTGTCCTGCCCGCGGCAGGCAAGGACGGCGTCCCGGGGATGCGCGAGTGGTTGCTGATGGGCCTGCACAGTCGACTGTCGCAGTTCGTCACCCACCCGCTCGTCGCGGCGCTGATCTTCGTGGGCGGCTTCTACGTGCTCTATCTCGGCGGAATCTTCGGGGCCGTACTGGACAGTCACGGAGCTCATCTGTTGATGAACCTGCACTTCGTGCTCAGCGGATACCTGTTCTACTGGACGGTCATCGGCGTCGATCCGTCTCCGCGCAAGATTGCTCCGGTCACCAAACTCGCCGTGGTGTTCGGCTCACTGCCGTTCCATGCGTTCTTCGGTGTGGCGCTGATGAGCATGAACACCGTCATGGGTGCCTGGTTCTACCGCACGCTCGGCCTCGACTGGAACTCCGACCTACTGGGGGACCAGAAGCTCGGTGGCGGCATCGCGTGGGCAACCGGCGAGGTGCCTCTGGTGCTGGTCATGCTCGCACTGCTGATCCAGTGGTCCCGCAGCGACGATCGCGACGCCAGGCGCGGCGACAGAGCCGCCGAGCGTGACCACGACGCCGACCTGGCCGCGCACAACGCGATGTTCGCCGAGCTGGCCCGTCGTGATCGGGACGGCAGGCAGTAGCTTCGTTTCAGTCGCTGCCGGCGATCTTGTGCAGAAGCCGGTCGAGTTCGGTGCGTTCGGCCGGCTCGAGGCCGTCGAACAGGTCCGCGGACACCTGACGTCGTGCCTCGTCGACGCGGTCGAGCAGGGCGCGGCCGGCGTCGGTCAGCTCGACCAGGACAGCGCGTCGATCACTCGGGTCCGGCGCTCGCGTCACCAGTTCTGCCGCTTCGAGTGAGTCGACGATGTCGGTGGCCGATCGAGCGACGATACGGAGGTGCTCGGCCAGATCACGCAATCGGACCGATTCTCGTTCGCGGGCCAAGACGTGCATGGCCCTGCTCTGCGACGGGTTGAGTCCGAACGGTTCCAGCGCAGTCATGTGGCTTCGCCGAATTCTTCGGGCAACGGCCATGAACGAATCGCTCAGGTTGGGCGAGTGTCCGGTGTTCATACGACGGATCATAGCGAGGCTTGCTCACAACCTCATAGTGAGGTAACCTCTGCATATTACTTCAGCTACCACGGAGGTCTACTTGGAAAGCCGTCCCGAACGCGTACCACTCGCTTCCGATCCAGCGCCCGTCCGACGAGTCCTGGCTCTGTTCACGCCCTACCGGCGCAAGATCGCTGCCGTCAGCGCGATCATCGTGGCCAGCGCCATCATTGCGCTCGCCTCTCCTCTACTTCTTCGCGAACTCCTCGATCATGCAATTCCCGACCGCGACGTCACGCTCGTCAGCCTCATCGCGGTCGGCATGATCGCTGTTGCAGTCGCCACCAACACTCTCGGCGTGGTGCAGACCTGGATGTCCAACGGCGTCGGTCAGCAACTCATGCACGATCTGCGCGTGCAGGTCTATTCGCACCTGCAGAGACAGTCCCTCGGATTCTTCGCGCGAACGCGCACCGGTGAGGTGCAATCGCGTATCGCGAACGACATCGGCGGCATGCAATCCGTCGTCACCAACACCGCGACGTCCATCGCGCAGAACGCCACGACGGTCGCAGCGACCGTGGTCGCGCTCTTCCTGCTCGATTGGAAGCTCGCCACGTTCTCGCTGATCATCCTGCCGATCTTCGTGCGAGTCGCTCGACGTATCGGCGACGAGCGTCGCAAGATCTCGACCAAGCGGCAGAAATTGCTCAGCGATCTGTCCGTCCAGATCGAGGAATCACTGTCCGTCAGTGGAATTCTTCTGGGCAAGACCACCGGTTCCGCCCAGGCGTTGACCGACAAATTCGCCGACCGATCGCACGAGGTGGCCGGTGTCGAACTGGCCGCGATGATGGCGGGCAAGTGGCGGATGGCGACAATTCAGATCAGCTTCGCCGTGATGCCCGCTCTGGTGTACTGGTTCGCCGGCATCACCATCGGTCAGGGGAGTGCGTTGACGATCGGCACCCTGGTCGCGTTCACCGCATTGCAGACCCAATTGTTCCGGCCCACCATGCAATTGCTCAACACCGGCGTCGAAGTACAGGCATCCTTGGCGTTGTTCGGCAGAGTCTTCGAGTATCTCGATCTGCCCATCGATGTCGCCGAACCCGAGCACCCGATCACACTCTCGCGAGAGAGCGTGCGCGGCGATGTCGCATTCCGCGGCGTCGACTTCACCTATGCCGCCGCGACTGTCCCGACTCTGTGCAACATCGATCTCGACGTACCGGCCGGGAGCACGCTCGCGCTCGTCGGCGCAACCGGATCGGGCAAGACCACGCTGGGATACCTCGTTGCCCGCCTGCATGATCCGACAGCCGGCTCGGTGACCATCGACGGTGTCGACTTGCGGCACCTGGCGTCGGAGAACATTGCCGACCTGGTGGGCGTCGTCTCTCAGGAGACCTACCTGTTCCACGCCACCATCAGGGAGAACTTGCGGTTCGCCAAACCCGACGCCACCGACGACGAGATCGTGGCTGCCGCTCGGACGGCCCAGATTCACGACTTCATCGACGGTCTCGACGACGGTTACGACACGATGGTCGGCGAGCGCGGCTACCGATTCTCCGGTGGTGAGAAGCAGCGCATCGCAATCGCCCGGACTGTCCTGCGCAACCCGCCGATTCTGGTGCTCGACGAGGCGACGAGCGCCCTGGACAATCGCACCGAACGCGCAGTGCAGACAGCGCTCGACGGTTTGATGCACGGCCGTACCACCATTCTGATCGCCCATCGCCTGTCCACAGTGCGTGCAGCAGACGCCATCGCGGTACTCGATCACGGCATCGTGCGCGAGGTCGGAAGCCACGAGGCGCTGCTCACCGAAGACGGTATGTACGCCCAATTGGTCCGTGCCGCAGACGATGTCGTGGACAGCGTTGCTGCATGATCAGGGTTGTTGCATGATCAGGGTTGTTGCATGAGCTGGGCTGCCGCGTGAGCGAGCTTCGAACGATCGCCGGCCGGGTTGTGTGCGAGACCGAGGTCAAGAGATCGCGGTTCGTCACCGTGGTGGACAGGGCGAGCACCGAGGCCGACGCTCGCGCGGTCATCGCAGCGGCGCGGAAAGCGGATCCGACTGCCGGACATCACTGTTCGGCATTCATCGTCGAATCCTCGGCTGCAGGCATCGTTGTCGTCCACGAAGGCTTGACCCACCGCATCGAGCGATCCAACGACGACGGCGAACCCAGCGGCACGGCAGGAACGCCGATGCTCGAGGTGTTGCGCGGTCATGGGCTGACCAACGTGGTCGCGGTGGTCGGCAGATATTTCGGCGGCACCAAGCTCGGTACCGGCGGATTGGCCCGCGCGTACGGCGGTGCGGTCACCGAGGCACTCGCCCAGGCTCGGTTTCTCACCCGAGAGCGACGCGACGTGCTGACCCTCGAACTCGACCACGCCGAGGTGGGACGGGTCGAATCGGAGCTACGCGGACACGGGGCGTCGGTGCTCGATTCCGCCTACGACACTCGAGCCGTGCTCACCGTCGCCGTCGCAGACGCCGATTCGACTGCAGCGCTGGTGGCTTCGCTCACCGCCGGACGGGTGGTGCCGGCAATCGGTGGGCACGTCTACGTAGAGACAGCCGAGTAGCACACCGGTCCGACACGAGTGGCGTCATGACCAGCCGATCCTGGACGTTCATCCACAGGCCCAGCGGTTGTCCACATTTCGCGAACACGTCCGTCACGGGCGGCTCCGGCGTAGCAGTGTCGATCTCGATCGCAATCACGCGACATTCATCGAGAGGAAGACACCATGTACGAAGCTCAGTGCGCTGTTGTGGGCACCGTCATCACCAATCCCGTCAAGCGCTCCACGCCCACCGGCGACGAGGTCCTCAGCTTCCGGATGGCGAGCAATGCCCGACGGCAGGACCGCAACACCGGTGAATGGACCGACGGCGGCACCCTCTATCTCACGGTCACGTGCTGGCGTCGACTCGTGCGCGGCGTCGGCGCATCGTTGATGAAGGGCGATCCGATCATCGCCTACGGACAGCTGCGCACCAACGAATACACCAATCGCGACGGCGTCGAACGATCCGACCTCGAGATGCGGGCGAGCGCCGTCGGGCCGGACCTTGCGCGCTGCAACGTGGCAATCCATCGGACCAGGACGGTGGCGCCCGAAGTACCTGCAGACGAGGCACTCACCGACGACGATCGGGGTGCCGCCGAACCACCGGAGGACGAGCCGGATCACGATCGAATCGGTGACGACGTCCGCGAGGCGGTACCCGCCTGACGGCCCGCCGACATCCGTCGTCCCCGGTGGATGCAACCCGCGCACGACCGCGGACGACGGATGTGGGCTCGGCGCGGACTCGGTCGATGGTGTTCCGACGCGGCCGCACCGATAAGCTGGGCGGCATGGCTGAATTCATTTACACCATGAAGAAGGTGCGCAAGGCGCACGGCGACAAAGTCATCCTCGACGACGTGACGATGAGCTTCTACCCGGGAGCGAAGATCGGCGTCGTCGGCCCGAACGGCGCCGGTAAGTCGAGCATCCTCAAGATCATGGCGGGAATCGATCAGCCCGGAAACGGTGAGGCGTTCCTCGCTCCCGGTGCCTCGGTCGGCATTCTCATGCAGGAGCCGATTCTCGACGACACCAAGACCGTTCGCGAGAACGTCGAGGACGGCCTCGGCGAGACGATGGTCCAGCTCAAGCGCTACAACGAGATCGCCGAGCTGATGGCAACCGACTACTCCGACGAGCTCATGGAAGAGATGGGCGAGCTGCAGGAGAAGCTCGACCACGCCGACGCCTGGGAGATCGACTCGCAGCTCGAACAGGCGATGGACGCGCTGCGTTGCCCGCCGCCCGAGTCCCCGGTCACCAACCTCTCCGGTGGTGAGAAGCGTCGCGTGGCCCTGTGCAAGTTGCTGCTCAGCAAGCCCGACCTGTTGCTGCTCGACGAGCCGACCAACCACCTCGACGCCGAGAGTGTGCTGTGGCTCGAGCAGCACTTGGCCGCCTACGCCGGTGCCATTCTCGCCGTGACTCACGACCGGTACTTCCTCGACCACGTCGCGCAGTGGATCGCCGAGGTCGACCGCGGACATCTGTACCCGTACGAGGGCAACTACTCGACGTACCTGGAGAAGAAGGCCGAGCGCCTCGAGGTCTCGGGCAAGAAGGACCAGAAGCTCCAGAAGCGGCTCAAGGACGAACTCGCCTGGGTTCGCTCCGGTGCCAAGGCTCGCCAGGCCAAGAGCAAGTCTCGTCTGGCTCGCTACGACGAGATGGTGGCCGAGGCCGAGAAGACCAGGAAGCTCGACTTCGACGAGATCCAGATCCCCAACCCGCCGCGCCTCGGCGACGTCGTGGTCGAGGTCAAGAGCCTGGACAAGGGCTTCGACGGCCGCGTGCTGATAAAGGATCTGTCGTTCACGTTGCCGCGCAACGGAATCGTCGGCGTCATCGGACCCAACGGTGTCGGCAAGACGACGCTGTTCAAGACCATCGTCGGGCTCGAGGAGCCGGACGGCGGCGAGGTGAAGATCGGACAGACCGTCAAGCTCAGCTACGTCGACCAGAACCGCTCGGGCATCGACTCGAAGAAGACGGTCTGGGAAACGGTCTCCGACGGCCTGGACTTCATCACCGTGGGCAACTCGGAATTCCCGTCGCGCGCGTACATCAGTTCGTTCGGATTCAAGGGCCACGATCAGCAGAAGCCCGCCGGAGTTCTCTCCGGCGGTGAGCGCAACCGTCTGAACCTGGCGATGACGCTCAAGCAGGGCGGCAACCTGATCCTGCTCGACGAGCCGACCAACGACCTCGACGTCGAGACACTCGGATCGCTCGAGAACGCGCTCGAGGAATTCCCCGGTTGCGCCGTGGTCATCTCGCACGACCGGTGGTTCCTGGACCGCACCTGCACCCACATCCTGGCGTGGGAAGGCGGCTTCGGAGACAACGAGGCTGCCTGGTACTGGTACGAGGGCAACTTCGAGGGCTACGAGGCCAACAAGGTCGAGCGGCTCGGTCCCGACGCGGCGCGTCCCCACCGCGTCACGCACCGGAAGCTGACCCGAGACTGACATGTCGGCACAGACCTTCACCTGCACACTTCAGGTGCGGTGGGGTGATTCCGACCGCCTCGGGCATGTCAACAACACCCGGTTCGTCGAGTACCTCCAGGAAGGCCGCGTTCAGTTTCTGAACGCGGTCCTGGGGGGCTCGAAAGGTCGTGGCGCGGTGGTGGTTCGAACGTTGACCACCAACTTCCTGCACCCGATCCTCGACGACTCCGGCCCGCTGGTGATCGAGCTGTGGATCACTCGTATCGGAACCACCTCGTACGGCGTCCAACACGTTGTCACCGATCGAAACGGAACGGTGTGCGCAGACGCGGAGGCGCTGATGGTGGCCTTCGACCTTGACACGTCCACGTCGAGGCCGCTGCGCGACCACGAACGAACTGCTCTGAGCGAGTATCTCCACAGCGATTCGCAGTGACTGCCGGATCGGCCTGACGCGCTGGTTCCCGAGATCTCTGCGATTGCGGGGTCACCCGCACTAGGGTCGAGGGGTCATCGACGACCGGCGATCGGCGGGCGTCGGGAAATCCTCACGAGGGAGTACTCGAAAACAATGTCACGCTCGCTTGACCTGACCGACGACGACTGGGCCGACGGGCTCGACGACAGGCTTGTGGCCGAGTTGGCGACATTGCGTACGGAGTATTTCGAGCACACCGACGCCACTGCGGTCGCAGTGTCCGCGCATACCCCCGACATCACCTCTTTTCGGCGGCACGTTCGGCTCGCCGCAGAGCGGCTGCCGGGGACGGCGAATGTGGCGGTCCATCGACCGAACGAGTCTGCAGCACAGCAGGTAGCGGGAAGCTACCTACAAATCGTCACCGACGATATGCCGTTGCTGGTCGAATCGATCATGTCGCTGCTCTCGCGTCTCGGCATCGAATACACCGACGTCGTTCATCCCATCCTCACCGTCGATCGGAACGCAGAGGGAGTGCTCGTCGGGCTGAGCTCGGCCGGCATCGCCGAATCCTGGATACACGTGCAGCTGCACCCGTCCACCTCCGACGATGCCGTCGCGCAGCTGGAAGACGAGACGAGTCGAGTACTCGCCGATGTGCGTCAGGTCGTCGGCGACACCGACGAGATGCGTCGCGTGCAGGCTGCCGTGGCCGATCGGTTGGACGGTGTCGCCGCGGCGTCCGGCGACACCGACTCCGAACCAGCCGTCGCACACCGGGATGCGGCTGCCTTGCTGCGTTGGCTGGGTGACGGCCATTACACCCTGCTGGGTTACCGCAGATACACGATCGACGGTAGCGACGGTGACCGAACTGCAACCGGTGTGGAATCGAGCAGCCTGGGTGTGCTGCGCGATGCCGGTCAACATGGAGACGGACCCGAACCGGTCGGTGAGCGCGACCTGGTTGCTCTGACGCAGGGTCCGAACCCCGCCACGGTTCATCGTGCTGTCTACCCCTATTTCGTCAGTGTGATCGACGCCGACGACTCCGCCGAGCATCGATTCGTCGGTGTCTTCACCGTCACCGCGCTGCACGAGAACGTCCTCGACATTCCGGTGATCGAGCGTCGAGTGCGGTCGGTGATCGCCAAGGCCGGCCATGATCTCGGGTCCTTCTCCGGCCAGGCCATGCTCGAGGTGCTGCAGTCGATGCCGCGGTCGGAACTGTTCGCGACCTCTGCTTCGTGGCTATTCGAAACGGCGAGTGCTGTTCTGGCGCTGGGTCGCCGGCGCAAGGTGAAGCTGTTCGTGCGACCCGATGCGAGTGGGTCTTTCGTCAGTGCTCTGGTGTACCTGCCGCGAGATCGCTACACCACTCGCGTCCGACTCGCGATCCAGGACCGACTGCTCGGAGAGCTCGGTGGTACCTCGCTCGACTACACCGCACGCGTCACCGAATCGGATCTCGCGCTGCTGCACGTGACGGTGCGCCGCGCACCGGGCACCGTCTCTCCCCACCTGTCCGCCGACGACATCACCCGGATCGAAGCGGCGCTGACCGAGACCACCCGGACGTGGGAGGACTCGTTGGGTGACGCCGTGTCTCTCGACCGAGCCGTCGACCCGGCGCGCATTCAGCGCTACACCGAGGCTTTTCCCGAGGCGTACAAGCAGGACTTCAGTCCGGCCAGGGCCGTCACGGACATTGCCCGCCTCGAAGCACTCGGCGACGAAGCGATCGACATGCAGCTCTACCGAAACGAGCGCTCGGCCGTGGGTAGCTGGCGCTTCTCGCTGTACATCGGCGGTGCGGGCGTATCACTGTCCCAGGTGTTGCCCATTCTGCAGAGTCTCGGTGTGGAGGTCGACGACGAGCGGCCGTACCCGGTGGTGCGTCCGGACGGAATGTCTTGCTGGATATACGATTTCGGCCTCTCCGCCTCGCGTGAGATGTTGCGCTCGGCCATCGACGGGGACCTCGACGCCGAGCTGTCCGAGGCAGGCACGGCCGATCGCGAGAGCCGGGTCCAGCACCGATTCACCGACGCATTCGCGGCCGTGTGGAGCGGCGCGGCAGAAGCGGATCGTTTCAACGAACTGGTGATGCGCGCAGGTCTGCACTGGCGGCAGGCCGTGGTGTTGCGTGCCTACGCCAAGTACCTGCGGCAGGCGGGTTTTCCCTACAGTCAGTTCAACATCGAGGGCGTCCTCCTGGCGCATCCGCGTACCGCGCGGCTGCTCGTCGGACTGTTCGAGGCGCAGTTCGACCCCGAGACCAGTGCCGAGGCGGACGCGCAGGCCATCGAAACTCAGCTCGGCGAGCTGATCGACGAGGTCGTCAGTCTCGATGCCGACCGCATTCTGCGCAGCATGTTCGAGCTCATTCGGGCGACGTTGCGCACCAACCACTTCGTGGTGGGATCCGACGGTGCACATCGCCCGTACCTCTCGCTCAAGTTCGACCCGCAGTCCATCGCGGAGCTGCCCAAACCGAAGCCCACGTTCGAGATCTTCGTGTACTCCCCGCGCGTCGAGGGGGTGCATCTGAGGTTCGGTGCAGTGGCCCGAGGTGGGTTGCGCTGGTCCGATCGACGGGAGGACTTCCGGACGGAAATTCTCGGTCTGGCAAAAGCTCAGATGGTCAAGAACGCAGTCATCGTGCCTGTCGGGGCCAAGGGCGGATTCGTCGTCAAGCGTCCTCCGGTGACCACAGGTGAAGCCGACCGGGATCGACAGGCGTACGCCGAGGAAGGCAAAGCCTGCTACCGGCTGTTCATCGCCGGGTTGCTCGACATCACCGACAATCTCGACCGCGCTACCGGGTCGGTATCGGTACCTACCGGGGTGGTGCGCCGCGACGGAGACGACACCTACCTCGTCGTCGCGGCGGACAAGGGCACCGCGACCTTCTCCGACATGGCCAACGGCATCGCTGCCGAGTACGGATTCTGGCTCGGTGACGCCTTCGCATCCGGTGGATCCGCCGGATACGACCACAAAGCCATGGGAATCACCGCGAAGGGTGCGTGGGAGAGCGTCAAGCGGCACTTCCGTGAGCTCGGAATCGACACGCAGAGTCAGGATTTCACGGTTGTCGGTGTCGGCGACATGAGCGGAGACGTATTCGGTAACGGCATGCTGCTGAGCCGACACATTCGCTTGCTCGCGGCGTTCGACCACCGGCACATCTTTCTCGACCCCGACCCCGATCGGGAGTCGTCGTTCGTCGAGCGGGAGCGCTTGTTCGCCCTGCCGCGGTCGTCGTGGGCGGACTACGACACCTCGCTCATCAGTGCCGGCGGAGGGGTGTGGGAGCGGACCCGCAAATCCGTACCCATCAGCGCCGCAGCACGTTCGGCCCTCAGGTTGGACGAATCGGTTGCTGCACTGTCACCACCCGAGTTGGTGAACGCGATTCTGAAGGCCCCCGCCGATCTGTTGTGGAACGGCGGAATCGGCACCTACATCAAGGCTTCCAGTGAGAGCAACGCCGAAGTCGGCGACAAGGCCAACGACGCAGTGCGGGTCGACGGCGTGGATGTGCGGGCGGCCGTGGTGGGGGAGGGCGGAAACCTCGGTGCCACCGCACTGGGCAGGATCGAGTACGCCGCAGCCGGCGGCAAGATCAACACCGACGCCGTCGACAACTCGGCGGGCGTCGACTGTTCCGATCACGAAGTCAACATCAAGATCCTGCTCGAGACTGCCATCACCAACGGAAACCTGGCGCGCGAAGACCGCGATGAGCTGCTTGCGTCCATGACCGACGAGGTCGGGCGATTGGTGTTGTGGGACAACATCATGCAGAACGAGTTGCTCGGTACGTCCAGATTCGACGCACCCCATCTGGTGACGGTGCACAGCCGGGTCATCGAGGATCTGGAGACGCGTCGAGGGCTCGACCGGGAGCTCGAGGCTCTGCCCACCGAGGCCGATCTCCGTCGTCGCAAGCAAGACGGGCGTGGACTGACGTCGCCGGAACTCGCGACGTTGATGGCGCACGTGAAATTGGCACTGGAAGCGGAACTGCTCGACAGCGAGCTTCCCGACAGCGACGTCTTCGCCCCCCGGCTACCCAAGTATTTTCCCGAGCCACTGCGGGATCCGTACGCAGATGCCATCAAGGCGCATCCGCTCCGGCGTCAACTGGTGGCGACGACGCTCGCCAACGAGGCCATCGACTGTGGCGGAATCACCTACCCGTATCGGTTGACCGAGGACTCCGGTGCCGCAGGCACCGACGCCATCCGGGCATTCGCCGCGGCCACCGAAATCTTCGGCCTCGACGAGGTGTGGGATTCGATTCGTGCGGCCGACGTACCCACCGCAGTGTCGGCCGAGCTGCTGCTCGAATCGCGTCGCATGCTCGATCGAGTATCCCGGTGGCTGTTGGCCAATCGGCCGCAGCCGTTGGCGGTCGGGGCCGAGATCAGTCGCTATGCCGGGCAGGTTCGCGCTCTGCAGCCGCGGGTCGCGTCGTGGATCTCCGGTCACCAGGCGGTCGATTTGGACCGGCGTTCGGGGGCCGCGATGGAACGAGGTGCTCCGGCCGAGCTGGCACGTCGGATCTACGGCTTGCTCGACGTGTATTGCCTGCTCGACATCATCGATATCGCCGACATCGTCGACCGGGACGGGGCGGAGGTGGCCGAGCTCTACTTCGCGCTCGACGCGCACATCGGCATCGACTGGTTGCTCACCGCGGTCTCGAAGCTTGCCCGCGGCGATCGATGGCATTCGTTGGCGCGCTTGGCTCTTCGTGACGATCTGTACGCCTCCCTTCGCGGAATCACCAAGGCCGTGTTGGCCGCGGGCGAACCCGACGAGTCGGTCACGGAGAAGATCGCCGAATGGGAATCGACCAATTCGTCGCGGTTGGCCCGCTCGCGGGCAGCGCTCACCGAGATCGCCGAGACGGGGACGCTGGACCTGGCCACACTCTCGGTTGCCGCCCGACAGGTGAGAAACATGGTTCCCTGACACCATGGAACTTCCGTTCGATCGAGAAGAGGTAGTGACCGCGTGAGTGTGCCCGACGACCATCTGTCCGACAAGCGACCCGCCACCGAGCGGGTGGGCTTTCATGCCGCTGTGGATGTGCGGTGGTCGGATATGGATGTTTATCAACACATCAACCACGCGCGAATGGTGACGTTGCTCGAAGAGGCGCGGATCCCGTGGCTGCTGGTGGACGGCAGGCCGACTGCGAATCTGCGTCACGGTGCCGTCATTGCCGATCTGCACGTGAAGTATCGCGGGCAGCTGCGACACGAGGACGGACCCCTCGACGTCTTCATGTGGATCGATGCGGTCCGCGCGGTGGACTTCGTCGTGGGGTACGAGGTGCGGGCACGCGGGGCGTCGCTGGATACGCCGGCAGCGGTGGTGGCGTCGACGCAGATCGCGGCGTTCGACATCGATGCGCAGCGACTGCGTCGGCTCACTCCCGCCGAGCGCGAGTTCCTGGTGAGTTGGCAGCGTGTATGAGCGCGTTCTGACCGTTCCCGATGCGGTCGAGCGGGAGAACCTCCAGACGTTCTGCAGCAGGGCATTGCGCTTGGACGAGGCTGCTGTCGTTCGGTTGCGCACTCGGGCCGGCGGGGGCGTGTCGTGTTGGGCGGCAACCGGTTTCGATGCGCTCGCCGCGCGGGTGATTGCGGGAACCATCGTGCCCGACGACACCAGTGCGGGTGCCGATGTGTTGGTGTCCGCTCTGCAGAACGCGGACGACGGCGTGATCGACCCGGGTTTCTCGATGGACTCCGCCTGGCGTGGCACCCTTCCTCCCGACAGCGGATTCGAGCATCTCGACGACGTCCCCGCGCGGGTGCTCATCGGACTCGCACAGCGCGGTGCCGCACTGGCGAAGGAACACGGCAGCAGTCACGGGCCGCCGAGCTCGTTGCTCGAACAGCAGGTGTTGCACGTGACCGGTGACGGCGACGACGTCTCGGTCACGATGCGCACCGTATTCGCTTTGACCGCAATGGGTTTCGTGCCGCACGACGGTAACGATCCGTTGACGATCGACGTCGACCCGGAGAGGATCGCCGCCGCAGAGGTGGTACGAGTACGCGCCACCAAGGTGTGGTTGCGCCTCGATGCCAGGTTCGGGTCGGTGTTCGTTCGCCGCCCGGGCCAACAGTTGTCGCTCACCGTCGAACGCTGAGCGTGGCCGGTCGGCCGGTTCGGCCGGTTCGGACGAGCCGGCTCAGACGAGCCAGGCGGCCGCGTTCGCGGGAAGCATCCCGTCTACCAGCGGAGTGCTGGTCAGCAACACTTCGCCGGGTGGGAGTGGGATCGACTCGTCGGAGGCGTTGAGGGCGCAGATCAAGCCCCCGCGGCGCCGGAAGGCCAGGCACCCGGGAGGGGCACCGTACCAATCGATTCCGCCGCCGGTGAACTCCGGCCGCAGGGTGCGCAATTCGAACGCCGTGCGGTACAGGCTGAGCATCGAATCGACCTCTTCGAGCTGCGCCTCGGCGGTCAGACCCTTCCACTCCGGCGGCATCGGCAACCAGGTGCGATCGGTGGTGGAGAACCCGAACGGAGGGGCATCACCCTCCCACGGCATGGGGACTCGGCAGCCGTCGCGTCCGCGCTCGGTGTGCCCGGACCGCTCCCACACCGGGTCCTGCAGGGCACTGTCGGGCAGCTGCACGTTCGGTAGCCCGAGCTCGGCACCGTTGTAGACGAAAATTGTTCCAGGAAGAGCCAATTCGACGAGAATCATGGACCGGGCCCGGTGGTAGCCCAGGTCTCCGTCGCCGTATCTGGTGACCTCGCGTTCGACGTCGTGGTTCGACAGTGTCCACGTCGGGGTGCCGCCGACCAGTTCGACGGCCGCGAGCGAGTTGGAGATCGCATCGCGGATGGTCTCGGCGTCGAAATCGACACTGGCCAAGCGGAAGTTGAAGCCCAGGTGCAGCTCGTCGGGGCGGATGTATTCGGAGAACCGGACGTTGTCCTGGACCCAGATCTCGCCGACCGTCACCGCGTGGGGGTATTCGTTCATGACGGCTCTGATGCGGCGGTGCAGTTCGTGGACTCGGGGGTTGTTGAACCGGGGATCGTCGTCGTCGTTCTTCATCAGTGCGTTGAACTCGAGGCTCATGTCGGCCAGCTCGGCAGGTTTTGCCATGCCGTGGGCGACGTCGAGTCGAAATCCGTCGACGCCTCGGTCCAGCCAGAACCGAAGTGTGCGCGCGAAGTCGTCGAAGACCTCGGGGTTGTCCCAGTTCAGATCCGGTTGTTCGGGCGCGAAGATGTGCAGGTACCACTGACCGGGGGAGCCGTCCTTCTCGTCGACTCGCGTCCAGGCGGGACCCCCGAAGATGCTCGGCCAGTTGTTCGGCGGCTGCGAACCGTCGTCGCCGAGCCCGTCTCGAAAGATGTAGCGCGCTCGCTCGGCGCTGCCACGAGGGGCGTTCAGAGCCGCCTGGAACCACCGGTGTTCGTCACTGGTGTGATTGGGCACCAGATCCATCGTGACCTTGATGTCGCGGGCGTGCGCCTCGTCGAGCAACGCGTCGAAGATCTCGAGACTGCCGAACATGGGGTCGATGTCTCGGGGGTCGGAAACGTCGTAGCCGTGATCGGCCATGGGCGACCGCGTGATCGGTCCGATCCAGATGGCGTCGATACCGAGCAATTCGAGGTAGCCGAGCTTGTCTCTGATGCCGTCGAGATCACCGATTCCGTCACCGTTCGCATCTGCGAACGACCGGGGATAGATCTGGTAGAAGACGGCGTCCTGCCACCACGACAACTCGGTGCTTTCGATCGGATCGGTCACAACTGGCAATAGTGCCAAACGAATGGGCTGCGAACGATTCGAGGGCGCTGGGGTGCACCCGGCACCCTGCACTGGCGGTCGATCGGAAGGTAAAGGATTGTGCTCATTCACATGACCGACACGTATCCCCACGTTTGGAAAGTGTTGTATGTTCTGCAACGTAAAACGTGCAGCGGCCGGCGCCGCGCCCGACGGTGAGGACGCGACGACATCATGAGAACCTCGACCATAGAAGCCGTGCGGCTGGAAGATGTTTCGCTCTCCGACAGTCCCATCGAACCCACGTGGATCCTCGAGGGAAACCCGCGGGCTCGCGTCGCGGAGTGGTCCAGGAGTACCGACGGCACCACGACCACCAATGTGTGGGATTGCACGGCCGGACGCTTTCGGTGGTACTTCGCGGTCGACGAGATCGTCCACATCATGGACGGGTCGGTCGTGGTGTCCAGCGAAGATCACGCGCCCCGGACTCTGGTCCCCGGCGACGCGGCGTTGTTCCGCGCCGGCACCTGGTCGGAATGGCGCGTCGACAACTACGTGCGTAAGCATGCCATCTTGCGGCAGCACCTGCCCGCGCCGCTGAGCTTCGTGCTCGGGGTAGCCGGCTCGCTCCGCCGCCGGCTCGGCCGCCTCCGAGGTGGCGCAGCGGGCCTGCGGCGAGGCGCATCGCTGTAGTTCGTGACGCTGTAGTTCGTGACGCCGTAGTACGTGACGCCGTAGCTCTCAGATTGCCGAGTTCATCATCGAATTGGCGGCCATCTCCATGTAGTCGACGAGTTGCGTTCGGTGCGCAGAATCCAGGACGGCCGGGTCGATCGAGGCGATCGCGATGTGCATGCATCGAAGCCAGGCGTCACGTTCGAGCGGCCCGATCCGAAACGGGTTGTGCCGCATCCGCAGTCGTGGATGACCACGTTCGTCGGAGTACGTACGAGGCCCGCCCCAGTACTGCTCGAGGAACATTCGCATCCGCCGTTCGGCCGGTGCCAGGTCCTCCTCTGGATACAGGGGCCGCACGATCTCGTCCTTGGCCACTTCCTCGTAGAACTTCGCCGTGAGCAACCGGAACGTCTCCGCACCGCCGACCGCGTCGTAGAACGTCTGCTGCGGTTCGGTCATCACACTCTCTCTGTTCGTTCCTCGTCGGCGTCGGTCACGCTCATTGTCCCTCAGCTGCTGCTCTCGACTGCAACCCCACCCGGACGGCCCAGCGCATACGGGGCTTTGATACCGGCATCGTCGAACGACTGCAGGATGTCGCGGTGGAGGCGACGCTGCACCGCCCATTGGCGGCCGGGTCGGGTCTTGATCGTGATTCGGATGGTCACGGTATCGGCGCTGACGGCATTGACGCCGAGCATCTCCGGGGGTTCGAGGATGTCACTGTCGAAGTCGCCGGAGTCCACGACCTCGTTGGTGGTTCTCTCGGCCACCGCGCAGGCCTCGTCGATGTTGGCCGTGTGGGAGACGGGGAGGTCGAGGACAGCTACCGCGAACCCTTGGCTCATGTTGCCCACCCGCAGAACTTCACCGTTTCGGCAGTACCACACGGTGCCGTTGACATCTCTGATCGTGGTGACGCGCAATCCCACGCTTTCGACCGTGCCGATCGCCTCACCGAGATCGACGACGTCGCCGACCCCGTACTGATCCTCGAGAAGCATGAAGATTCCGGACAGGAAGTCGCGGACCAGGTTCTGCGCACCGAAACCGAGGGCGACACCGACGATCCCCGCCGACGCGATGAACGGGGCGACGTTCACACCCACGACGTCGAGCACCGACAGCACGAACCAGGTCAGGATCATGACCGACACCGCAGATCGGAGTACCGAACCGATCGTGTTGGCCCGCTGTCTGCGCCGTTCGTTGAGTATCTCGCCCTTCACCGTTCCCGAGGACCGGTCGCGTAACGGCCGGAGAAGTGCAGGTGATCGGCCGGCGTCGTGTCGAGTGAAGCGGTCGATCATTCGGTGCAACACGAGCCTGAGCACGATCGCCAGAACCAGATAGCCGAGGATCTGCAACGGACGGTCGACCAGCCAGTCGCGTCCGGTGTCGGTCAGTTCGAATGCTCGGGTGTCGAGCTCTCGCAGCAGCGAAGGTTCGGGTAACGGCGATACGGACAGAAGGGTTGATACAGCCACCCGAAAAGTCTACGGAGACACAGAAATCTTGCCAGTCGCGCAGCGCATAGCGGTATCGATCCTCGAACTCGCCGATCGGAAACCGGAATGTTCACCGATCGGCAACAGAAAATGCGCAGAAAAAGGCTGTGCGCGGGCGGTGTATTCGTGTTCCACTGTGAACCGTGTTCCACGCAAGCCATGCGCGGGCGCCGACACTCCCTGGAGTAATGCATGAAGAACTCTCAACACCGCCACCGACAACTCCCGCCCACTGAGGGCCGCACCACGCACGACCAGCGTGAGACGGCCTCGGGGGCTTCTCCGCTGCGCGTGGTGCCGACGGCCCACAACGCCACGGGCGACGACGCCGTCCCGGCGTGGGTCAAGCGCCGTGTGCTGCTGCTCAACGCAACTTTCGAACCACTGACCGCGCTTCCGATGCGCCGGGCGGTGGTTCTTCTCGTTTGCGGCAAGGCCGACGTGATCCACGACGATCCGGAGGGGCCGTTCATCCGGTCGGCCGATTACTCCGTCCAGGTGCCGTCGGTGATTCGATTGCGCACGTTCGTCCGAGTTCCCTATCGAGCGCGGGTGCCGATGACGCGCGCGGCACTGATGCATCGCGACAGATTCCGCTGCGCCTATTGCGGCAGCAAGGCCGAGACCGTCGATCACGTCGTGCCTCGCAGCCGCGGCGGCGGCCACTCGTGGGAGAACTGCGTGGCGTGCTGCGCCTCCTGCAATCACCGCAAGGCGGACAAGCTGCTCAGTGAGATCGGGTGGACGTTGCGAGCCCAGCTCGTGCCGCCGAAGGGCCCGCACTGGCGTCTGCTGGCGACCACCAAGGAGTTGGACCCGAGCTGGTTGGCGTACCTCGGCGAAGGTGCTGCCTGACTGTCGGCCGTTGGCTCTTTTCGGTCACAACACCGGCCCCGACGTGGTCCGACGGGCAATTGTCGACTAACGTCACACCCCGTGAGCATTTTGGAGACCACGCTGATATTCGGGGTGATTCCGGTTGCGGTGATCGGAATCGTCGGCGCGCTGTCCTACTTGACCGACAAGCAGCCGGGGATGGACGTCGCTCCGTACCGGCTGACGGACGAGTGGACGCGCGAGCCATTGCTGTGGAGCGCTACGGACGAGGTGACTCCGTTCGGAGGCCACGGATCGCACGACGCGGACACAGCCGATTCGATCGGAGGTGCTGCAAGTGGCAAGTGGTGAACTGGTACGTGGCGGTGACATCCGAGAAGAGGACCTGCCGTTCGGGGCTGCGCTGACGGCGAGTGGTCGCGTATCGGTGGCACACGAGTTCGGCACGCCGAGCCCGGAGCACCTGCCTTTCGCGACGCAGGATCTGGTCGCGCTCGACGACGCACTGAGCGAGGCGACCCGGAAGACGAAGATTCGGTTCAACATCTACGTCGGTGACCTGGGAGTCGATCCGGCTGCGGGAGCGGATTCGGTCTTCCCCGGCACCCCCGATGCGATTCGTTCGGTTCTGATCGCTGTCGACCCCAACCGGCACGCGCTCGAGATCCGCACCGGAAAGCGAGTCTCGAACCGTGCTACCGATCGGGTTGCTCAGCTCGGCGTCACCGCTGCGCTCGGCCCGTTCCGCGACGGCAACCTCATCGACGGTCTCGTGACCTCGGTCCGCGTGATGGCAGCATCCATCCTCGCGCCGTAGCTCGTCGCGCTCCATCCCCGTAGTTCTCGGCCGGCGGTCCCGGCGACGACGAGGGTCGGTTGCATCTCACCTTCGCGGGTGAGACGCAACCGGCTCTCGTCGTATGTGTACCTGCGATCAGCCGGCGTCGTATGCCCGGGCCGCGAGTGCCCGAACGACTCCGGCGCGGCCTTCGATCACCAGTCGGCGCAGAGCGGGTGGAAGATCGCCATCGAGGAACCTGTCGGCTGCGGCCAACGACTGCTCGCTGATCGACCACGATGGGTAGAGGCCCACCACGACGGTCTGTGCGACTTCACTGGATCGACGAGCCCACACGCCGTCGATCGCCTCGAAGTAGCGGTCGACGTACGGCTCGAGCAGTTCGCCCTGGCCAGGGCCCGCGAAACCACCGATGATCGACCGCGCCGTGATGTTCGGAACCGCGTCGTCGTCGACGACGGTCGTCCATGCCCGCTCCTTCACCTCGGCACTGGGACGCGCAGCTCGTGCAGCGGCAGCCGACCGCGCTCCGGCGGCGGTGTTGTCCTTCTCGGCTTCGGCGTCGATGACCGGCGAATCGAGCCCGTCGGCATCGATGGCTCCGGCCGCCGCAAGGGCGGTGACGATGCGCCACCGCAGATCCGTATCGATGTCGAGTCCGGCCAAGGACTGCCCCTGGGCGTCACCGTCCAGGAGGGCGCGCAATACCTCGACATGGCGCTCGCTGAGTTCGGTACCGGTGAGGGCGTTGACGAACGCCAACTGGTGATCCGAGCCCGACTCGGCACCGCGGGCCAGCTCGAGCACTGCGTCGGCGAACTCCGGGACTCCGTGTTCTGCCGCCCACGCCGGATCGGCGTAGCTGGTGACAGCCGTCTGCGCCTGGAGCAGAAGGCGTTGCACCACACCCACTTCGGTCTCGCTACCGATTCCGCGCTGGACCAGAGCCACGAAGTCGCGTGCCTTCATCTCGGCGGACCGAGTCATTTCCCATGCGGCCGACCAGGCGAGAGTGCGGGGGAGCGACTCGGCGATGTCGCCGATCCGATCGACGAGAACACCGAGCGAATCCGGATCGAGCCGCACTGCGCAATACGTCAGGTCGTCGTCGTTGACCAGCACGAGCTTGCCGCGCGATACACCTACGAGCGCTTCGACATTCGTCGATTCGGCAGCATCGAGGTCCAGCTCGACGCGGTCGGTACGCACCAACTTGCCGTCGACGTCGTCGTAGATGCCGATTGCGATGCGGTGTACGCGATGCTCGCCCGCGCCCGGTGCTGCGCCGGTCTGCGACACTGCGAACCGGGTGAACCTGCCCTCCGAGTCGACGTCGAAATCGGGGCTCAGAGTATTGAGGCCGGTGGTCCGCAGCCACTGCGCACCCCAATCGGAGAGATCGCGACCCGATGACTTCTCCAGTGCCGCAAGCAGATCCGAGAACGTTGCGTTGGCGAAGGCGTGATCGACGAAGTAGGCCCGCAACCCGGCCAGGAAGTCTTCCTTACCGACGTACGCAACCAGCTGCTTGAGCACGCTGGCACCCTTGGCGTACGTGATGCCGTCGAAGTTGACCTCCACGGCGGCCAGATCGGGGATGTCCGCGGCGATGGGGTGCGTCGAGGGCAGCTGGTCCTGTCGGTATGCCCAGGCCTTCTCGACGTTGGCGAACGTCGTCCACGCGTTGGTGTACTCGGTCGCCTCGGACTGGCACAACACGGAGGCGAACGTCGCGAACGACTCGTTGAGCCACAGGTCGTCCCACCATGTCATCGTCACCAGATCGCCGAACCACATGTGCGCCATCTCGTGCAGCACGGTCTCGGCGCGTCGCTCGTAGGAGTACCGCGTCACCTTGGACCGGAAGACGTAATCCTCGAGGAACGTGACGGCCCCGGCGTTCTCCATGGCTCCGGCGTTGAATTCGGGCACGAACAGCTGGTCGTACTTGCCGAACGCATACGGGGTGCCGAAGTTCTCGTGGTAGAAACCGAAACCCTGCTTCGTCTCGGTGAACAGTCGCTCGGCATCCATGTGTTCGGCAAGGGATGCGCGGCAGTAGATTCCGAGAGGGATGGTGCCGTGATCGTCGGTGTACGAATCGGTCCACTCGGCGTAGGGACCGGCGATCAGAGCAACCAGGTATGTGCTCATCAGCGGCGTCGTGTCGAACACGTGCTCACCTGCGGCCGGCTCGGCACCGTGCGCTGCGTTGGAGATGACGGTCCAGCTCTCGGGAGCGGTGACCTTCAGGTCGAACGTGGCCTTGAGATCGGGTTGATCGAAGCACGCGAACATGCGCTTGGCGTCCGCAGTCTCGAACTGCGAGTACAGGTACACCGAACCGTCCGACGGATCGACGAAACGGTGCAGGCCTTCGCCGGTGTGCGAGTAGACGCAGTCGGCATCGACCACGAGTTCGTTGTGCTCGGCGAGATCGACCAGAGCCAGCCCCGTCGACTCGTCGTAGCTCGTCGTGTCGAGCGCTGTGCCGTTGAGCGTCGCCGACCGGATGGTGCCTGCGACGATGTCCACGAAAGTCGACGCTCCGGCGGTCGCGGCGAACGTGATGGTGGTGAGCGAGCGGAACGTCTTCTCGCCGGGATTGCCCTCGCCGTCGGTGAGATCGAGAACGATCGCGTACTTCGTTTCCCCGATGATCGCCGAGCGCTCGGAGGCTTGGTCACGCGTCAGGTTGGGAGCAACCACTTCAGTCGACACCTCTTCGTGTAGTTATGGGTAGTGCCGTCCATCCCATCACGTCCGCCGTGGCGCGCGCTGGCTGACGGGTCGCGTGGAATGTCCGCGCGGTTGCCGGGTGTTACGACATGAAGAGACAGCGACATCGACTTTCGAGGAGCAGACAGTGGCCGGTTCAGGACAGAAAGACACCGCTGATTTTTGGTTCGACCCGCTGTGCCCATGGTGCTGGATCACCTCCCGTTGGATTCTCGAGGTCCAGCAGGTGCGCGACATCGACGTCAACTTCCACGTCATGAGCTTGGCCGTCCTCAACGAGGGCCGCGACCTGCCCGAGGAGTACGCCGCGATGATGAAGAAGGCGTGGGGTCCGGTGCGGGTGGCGATCGCCGCGGCGAAGAGCAACGGCGACGAGATCCTCGCGCCGCTGTACGCGGCCATGGGCACGCGAATCCACAACGAGGGCAACAAGGATTTCGACGTCGTCATCCGAGAGTCCTTGGCCGAACTCGACTTGCCCGCCGATCTCGCCTCGGCAGCCGAGAGCACCGATTACGACGAGGACCTGCGCACCAGCCACCACGCAGGAATGGACAAGGTCGGCCCCGATGTGGGCACTCCCACCATTCACGTCAACGGCGTGGCGTTCTTCGGCCCTGTGCTCTCGCGGATTCCACGCGGTGAAGAGGCAGGCAAGTTGTGGGACGCGTCGGTGATCTTCGCGGCGTACCCGCACTTCTACGAGCTCAAGCGCACCCGCAACGAGGACCCGCAGTTCGACTGATCGCGAGACCCTCGTGCGTGGAAACTCGTAGCAGGAGCCGAACTTTCACGCACGAGGGGCTAGTTCACGCATGAGGGGCCAGTTCACGCACGGGGGTCAGGCGACGATTCGATCCGAGCCGCTGTCGGTGCCGAACGTCAGATGCTCGCCGAAATGGAAGCGCCTGGCCGACCACGCCGCTGCGGCGGCATCGAGGATGTCGTCGACGAGCGGCCCGTTCGGCAGGTCGTCCAGATCGAGATCCCCGGTCCATCGTGTCAGTGCGGCCAACCGTTGCCCGACGCCGCGGCCGGTCTTCTTCGATGCGTAGACCGTGGTCGGTGACATCGCCCTGAACGAGCATTCGGGATGCACTTCGACGTACCGTTCCGGATCGAAGTCCGAATCTCGCCACGCCCGGACCGCGGGCAAGATGTGCCACGTTTGTTTACTGATCGCCTTGCCGGTCTTCGACCGCGAGATCGAGCACGCCTGTTCGTACGACACCGCGCCCAGAACGTCCGCGACCGGGGTGTGAAAGATCGAACTGCGCGCCGTCCCCAGGAACTTCTTCGCCTCCAGTTCGCTGACGCGATAACCGTCCACGGGTAGCGACAGCGGCATGTCGACGCCCACTCGCGCGCAGTCTCGGGTGTGCTCCAACACGTCGGAGACGGAGGAGCAGGCCGTCCACGTCACTCTCGTGCCGTCGAACACTGCGACCACCCACGCACCCTTCGCGCCGTCGACACCGGCGAATTTCTCGGCTCGTGACATCACCTGTCAGACTCTAGGCATGCGCGTATACCTGGGTGCCGACCACGCCGGCCTCGAGTTCAAGAATCAGATCATCGAACACCTGACGGCAACCGGGCACGAGCCCGTCGACTGCGGTGCGTTCGACTACGACCCGGTCGACGACTACCCGGCCTTCTGCATCGACGCAGCACGTCGCGTCGTCGCCGATCCGGGCAGTCGCGGCCTCGTGCTCGGCGGATCCGGAAACGGCGAGCAGATCGCCGCGAACAAGGTGCCGGGCGCACGCTGTGCCCTCGCGTGGAGCGTCGAGACGGCAAAGTTGGCTCGCGAACACAACGATGCGCAGCTCATCGGCATCGGCGGCCGCATGCACACGTTGCCCGAAGCACTGGCCATCGTCGACGCGTTCCTCGGCACCCCGTTCTCGGGCGAGGAGCGCCACCAGCGTCGCATCGACATCCTGTCCGAGTACGAGCGCAGCGGCGAAGCACCCGAGGTTCCGGGAAAGCCCGAGTAAGTGCCCGAAGGGCATACCCTGCACCGACTCGCTCGGTTGCATCAACGTCGGTTCGGCGGGGCACCGGTGGAGGCGAGCAGTCCCCAGGGACGGTTCGTTTCCGGTGCCGCGCTGATCGACGGCCTCGTCCTCGAGAAGGCCGAGGCGTGGGGCAAGCATCTGCTGCACCGCTACGAATCCGACCTGATCGTGCACATTCACCTCGGCCTGTACGGAAAGTTCACCGAACACGCTGTGCCACTGGATGATCCGGTCGGTGCGGTGCGTCTGCGCATCGTGGGGGAGAAGTACGGTGCCGACCTGCGCGGCCCGACGGCCTGCGAGATCTACACCGAGCAGCAGGTCGACGCCCTCCTGGCGCGTCTGGGGCCGGACCCGCTCCGCAAAGATGCGGACCCGGATGCGGCCTGGGCACGAATATCCAAGTCACGCACGGCCATCGGCACGTTGCTGATGGATCAGAAGGTGCTCGCCGGCGTCGGCAACGTCTACCGCGCCGAGATCCTCTTCCGGCACGAGATCAACCCGATGCGGCCCGGAAAGGACCTCGATCGAGCCGAGTGGGACGCCATCTGGCTGGATCTCGTGGACCTCATGGCCATCGGTGTTCGGCGCGGTCGCATCATCACCATCCGGCCCGAGGACGATCACGGTGACACCTACGGTGCCCGCCGACCGCGTTCGTACGTCTACCGCAGGGAAGGCCTCCCGTGCCGCGTGTGCGGAGCCGAGATCCTGCACTCGACGATGCAGGCGCGAAACCTGTTCTGGTGCCCCGTCTGTCAGGCGACCTAGAGGCCGCCGAAGTCCATTCCGCCGCCGTCGCCGAACATGTCGCCGCCCCCGTCGTCGATGGCACCGTATTCCGTGTCGCCACCGTCGTAATTGTCACCAGCACCCCCGTCGGAACCGTCCGCACCCAGGTCGCCACCCGCTGCGGTCTCGTCCGGAACCCCGGCCATGCCGGAGAACATCGCTGAGAACAGGAACATCGAGCCCATTCCCCATGCGCCGGCGACCAAGGCCGGACGCCACCACGGTTCGGAGTACCAGCCTGCGGGGACGGGTCGGCCCGCCACTCGTCCGCCGGGGTAGTAGTTCGGGGTCCGGTCCGACGGGTCCGGTGAGGCCGCGATCTCTCGTCCCTCGAAGTCGACCTTGCGTTCCTCGGTGACACGGCCTGCCTGCTGTTGGCCGTCGATGCCCTGCACCTCGGGGCCCGGGTCCATGCCCATCGCCAGGCGCGCTGCGCGAATGTAATAGAGCCCTTCCAACGCGGTCTGCTTGGCCAGCCTCGCCTGTTCGACGGTTGTCGCCTGGTCGATTTGCGAGCCTGCTGCGATATTGCGCTCGGATGCGTCGGCCAGGGCCTGCTTGGATGCGGTGTCGGAGCCCACGAGGTTGTAGACCTGGCCGCCGAGCCGTTCGATCGACTGGCGGGCGTCGGCCTTCGCATCGGCCAGTGCGGTGGCCGCGGCTGCGGCGGAGTTCTTCTTGCTGCGAAGCACCAGCAGTGCCACTACGGCCACGACGATGACGATCAGGACGATTTCCACTTCTGAGCCTTCCGTCGGCGATACGTGTCCAGTTCGTCCGATTCACTCGAACACTGTCGACGATACGCGGACACGAAAAAGCCCCGCACTCGTGAAGTGCGGGGCTTTTCGATGGAGCCGATGACGAGAATCGAACTCGCGTAGCCTGTTTGGAAGACAGGGGCTCTACCATTGAGCTACATCGGCGTGCAAACAACAGTCGTGGGATCGCCAGTTCCGTCGCCTGCGTTTCAAGACTGTACCCAAAGCGGTTGCCGGATTCCAAACCGGCCCGTCGAGCCCGGTCTCACGGAACGTCATGGGTGGGGCGCCCATGAGGGGCTACTATCGGTTGCTGTTCAATGGTGTCCGTACGACGGGGTGTGGCGCAGCTTGGTAGCGCATCCGCTTTGGGAGCGGAGGGTCGCAGGTTCAATTCCTGTCACCCCGACAAATGAGAGCCGCGGGCACGGCTCACCGTGCTCGTGGCGAGCGGAAGACAGCAAGCCAGAACTGCCAGCAAGCAAGAATCACCACAAAGGAGCATGTCCCGTGAAGAGCACCGTCGAGCAGCTGAGCCCGACGCGAGTCCGTATCAACGTTGAGGTGCCCTTCGAGGAGCTCAAGCCTGATTTCGACCGCGCGTACAAGGCTTTGGCTCAGCAGATCCGCCTCCCCGGATTCCGTCCCGGCAAGGCTCCGGCCAAGTTGCTCGAGGCGCGAGTCGGCCGTGGTGCAGTACTCGAGCAGGTCGTCAACGACGCTCTTCCCTCTCGCTACTCCGAGGCCGTGACCAACGAGAAGGTCAAGGTCATCGGCCAGCCCGAGATCGAGATCACCAAGATCGAAGACGGCACCGAGCTCACGTTCACCGCCGAGGTCGACGTGCGTCCCGAGATCGAGCTGCCGGATTACTCGACCATCAGCGTCGTTGTCGATCCGCTCGAGATCAAGGACGAAGCCGTCGACGAGCAGCTGCAGTCGCTCCGTCAGCGTTTCGGAACCCTCACCGGTGTCGATCGCCCGGTTCAGTCCGGCGACTTCGTGTCCATCGATCTCTCGGCCACGGTCGACGGCGAGAACGTCGAAGAGGCCACCGCGAGCGGACTGTCCCACGAGGTCGGCTCCGGTCAGCTCATCGAGGGCCTCGACGACGCGATCATCGGCGTCTCGGCCGGCGAGTCGAAGGAATTCACCTCCACGCTCGTTGCCGGTGAGTACGCGGGCAAGGAAGCCGTCGTCACGGTCAAGGTCGTCTCCGTCAAGGAGCGCGAGCTGCCCGAGGCCGACGACGAGTTCGCCCAGCTCGCCAGCGAGTTCGACACGTTCGACGAGCTGCTCGCCGATCTGAAGACGCGCGTCGAGCGAGTCGCGAAGGTCGAGCAGGCCGGTCAGATCCGCGACAAGGTGCTCGAGACGCTGCTCGAGACCCTCGAGATTCCGGCTCCCGAGGCCGTCGTCAAGGCCGAGGTCGATTCCCAGGTGCACGAGGCCATCCACGGCCTCGATCACAACGAGGAAGCGCTCGCCGAGTTGCTCGAGTCGCAGGGTTCGAGCCGCGAGGAGTTCGACAAGGACGTCAAGGAGGGTGCCGAGAAGTCGGTGCGCACCCAGCTTCTGCTCGACGCCATCGCCGAGGCAGAGAACACTCAGGTCGGTCAGGACGAGCTGACCGAGCGGATCATCTTCCAGGCCCAGCGCTACGGCATGCCGCCCGAGCAGTTCATCCAGCAGGTGCAGCAGGCCAACCAGCTCGGTGCCGTGTTCGCCGACGTCAAGCGCGGCAAGGCGCTTGCCTCGGTCGTCGAGCGCGTCACCGTGACCGACACCAACGGAGCCAGCGTCGACACCGCCGAGCTGTTCGGCAGCCCTGCCGATGCTCCCGACGAGGTCGAAGCAGCTGATTCTTCCGAGGGCGAACAAGAGAAGTAACGCTCACAGCGAACGACGGCGGTTCCGGGACTCCGGAGCCGCCGTCCTTCGTTAGTGTCTGTGTCAGGAACCAACGATTTGTTATGGAAAAGGCAGGTACCGTGACTGTTCAGAATCCGGCGGCTTCGCACGAGCAGAGTCCCGTCATGACTTCGGCCGCAGCAGGGCTGAATCTCAGCGACTCCGTGTACGAGCGTCTGCTTCAAAACCGCATCATTTTCCTCGGTACCCAGGTCGACGACGACATCGCCAACAAGTTGTGCGCGCAGATCCTGCTCCTGTCGGCCGAGGACCCCACCCGCGACATCTCGCTGTACATCAACTCGCCCGGTGGCTCGGTCACCGCAGGTATGGCGATCTTCGACACCATGGAATTCGCCGAGTGCGATATCGCCACCTACGGGATGGGCTTGGCTGCCTCGATGGGCCAGTTCCTGCTCTCGGCCGGTGCGAAGGGCAAGCGGTACGCCCTTCCGCACGCGCGCATCATGATGCATCAGCCTTCGGCCGGTATCGGCGGCAGCGCTTCGGACATCGCGATCATGGCCGAGCAGTTCGCGCACACCAAGCGTGAGATGGCCGAGCTCATCGCTCAGCACACCGGCCAGACCGTCGAGCAGATCACCGAGGATTCCGACCGTGACCGGTGGTTCACGGCACAGGCGGCCAAGGAATACGGGTTCGTGGATCACGTCGTCAGCCGCGCGCGGCAGGCCGGCGGAGTCGGCGAGTAATTCGGCCGCTACCGGCGACCCTCGATCACTCACATCTTGGAGAAACGATGACAAACCTGTTCGATCCCAACCAGTTGCCGTCCTCGCGGTACATCCTTCCGTCCTTCGTCGAGCACTCGAGCTACGGCGTCAAGGAGTCGAACCCGTACAACAAGCTGTTCGAGGAGCGCATCATCTTCCTCGGCGTCCAGGTCGACGATGCGTCTGCCAACGACGTCATGGCACAGCTGCTGGTGCTCGAGGGCCTCGACCCCGACCGTGACATCACGATGTACATCAACTCGCCCGGTGGCTCGTTCACCTCGTTGATGGCCATCTACGACACGATGCAGTACGTCCGCGCCGACGTGGCGACAGTGTGCCTCGGCCAGGCTGCTTCGGCTGCCGCGGTACTGCTCGCCGCCGGCACCCCCGGCAAGCGCGCGGCTCTGCCGAACGCACGAGTGCTGATCCACCAGCCCTCGAGCGGCGGAATCCAGGGCCAGGTCTCGGACCTCGAGATCCAGGCCGCCGAGATCGAACGCATGCGTCGACTCATGGAGACCACCCTCGGCCGCCACACCGGCAAGGATCCCGACGTGATCCGCAAGGACACCGATCGCGACAAGATCCTCACCGCCGAACAGGCCAAGGACTACGGCATCATCGACACCGTGTTCGAGTACCGCAAGCTGTCGGCTCAGAAGTAGCACGCAAGTACCACCGGTCGGATCGCCTCGCGGTCCGGCAGACGATCGGACGCCGGGCACGAGTGGACAACTCGGCCCGGCTGTCTCGATTCACGCCCCGAATGCCGTGATTGGTGAAAACGGGCGGCGAATCACCGGAAACAACCCGCCCATGTTCGGCGAACACGGGTAGCGTCGCATCCAAGAACTCGGTCGGAGCATCTCGAACTCGGCATGCCATCGATCGAGAAGTAGCCCGTCCTTCCGCGTATGCGGTCGGCCGGGTCGTACGCGGACAAGGAAGTAGGAACCTCCGAATGGCACGCATCGGTGACGGTGGCGATCTGCTGAAGTGCTCGTTCTGCGGCAAGAGCCAAAAGCAGGTCAAGAAGCTCATTGCAGGACCAGGGGTGTACATCTGCGACGAGTGCATCGACCTGTGCAACGAGATCATCGAGGAGGAGTTGGCCGAATCGAGCGAAGTCAAGCTCGACGACCTGCCCAAGCCTTCCGAGATCAAGGACTTTCTCGAGAACTACGTGATCGGCCAGGACGCTGCGAAGCGCACGTTGGCCGTCGCTGTCTACAACCACTACAAGCGCATTCAGGCCGGCGACAAGGCGCGCGATGTGCGCGGCGAATCCGTCGAGCTGGCCAAATCGAACATCTTGATGCTCGGTCCCACCGGGTGCGGCAAGACGTATCTGGCCCAGACCCTCGCCAAGATGCTCAACGTGCCGTTCGCGATCGCCGACGCCACCGCACTGACCGAAGCCGGGTACGTGGGTGAGGATGTCGAGAACATCCTGCTCAAGCTCATCCAGGCCGCGGACTACGACGTCAAGCGGGCCGAGACCGGCATCATCTACATCGACGAGGTCGACAAGATCGCTCGCAAGAGCGAGAACCCGTCGATCACGCGCGATGTCTCCGGTGAAGGCGTGCAGCAGGCACTGCTGAAGATCCTGGAAGGTACCCAGGCCAGCGTCCCGCCGCAGGGCGGACGTAAGCATCCGCACCAGGAGTTCATCCAGATCGACACCACCAACGTGCTCTTCATCGTCGCCGGTGCTTTCGCCGGTCTCGAGAAGATCGTGTCCGATCGCGTCGGCAAGCGCGGTCTCGGCTTCGGAGCCGAGGTGCGTTCCAAGGCCGAGATCGACACGCAGGATCACTTCGCCGAGGTGATGCCCGAGGATCTGATCAAGTTCGGTTTGATCCCCGAGTTCATCGGTCGTCTCCCGATGATCGCGTCGGTGACCAACCTGGACAAGGAATCACTGGTCACTATCCTGTCCGAACCGAAGAACGCGTTGGTCAAGCAGTACCGTCGACTCTTCGACATGGACGGCGTCGAGCTCGAGTTCACGTCCGAGGCACTCGAGGCAATTGCCGATCAGGCGATCCTGCGTGGCACCGGTGCTCGTGGGTTGCGCGCGATCATGGAAGAAGTGCTGCTTCCGGTGATGTACGACATCCCGAGCCGGGACGACGTGGAGAAGGTCGTGGTCACGGCCGAGACGGTCAACGACAACGTCCTGCCGACCATCGTTCCGCGCAAGCCGGAACGCCCGGAGCGACGCGACAAGTCGGCCTGACCAGCTCCGGTACGACACCGAACGAGCCCCGATCATCGAACGCGATGATCGGGGCTCGTTCTGTGTTGTGGAGGTTCTCGATCGAGGGTGTCAGCCGAGGACCGAGATGTGCGGGTGCAGGTCCGGGTCGACCGCAGCACACCGCTGCGCCACCAACGGGTCGTGGCCCGGCACGACATGCTCGGGGCTGTCGGCGAGTTCCTTGATCCGGTCGAACGCGCCGAACATGTCCGGCAGGCAGTGCAGAATCGCGAAAGGACTGTCGGATTCGATGTTCTCGTAGAAGTGACTCGCATCCGACGCCAGCACCAGGGTCCCGCGCTCGGTGTGCACGCTGACTACCTGCATGCCCGCGGTATGTCCGCCCACCGCATGCACCGAGAGTCCCGGTGCCAGTTCGCGGTCGCCGTCGACGATGTCGAGACGCGGACTTCCCGTGACGTGGTCGATGTCGGACCGCGAGTGCAACCAGCGTTCCTGCCCGACGCGGGTCGCCCACGGACCGTTCCAGTAGTCGAGCTCTTTCTGCTGGACGACGTAGCGGGCCGACGGCAGATCTGCGACGACTCCGGTGTGGTCGTAGTGCAGATGGGTCAGCACACATACGTCGATGTCACCGGGGGAGATTCCCAGCTCTCCGATGAGGTCCACGGGGGAGCCGACGTAGTCCAGTCCCCTCATCCGTGACGCCGTCGCCGGTGCGAGACCGGCGTCGACGAGGACGGTCTCGGTGTCCGAGAGCGCGAGCCACACGTAGTACGCGGTGGGGTGCGGCTCGTGACCGCGCTCGTCCGCATAGTGGAAGTGCGTGCTGCGCAGGGATGTTCGGCTCGCATAGCGCACGGCGTACACACGCCATTCACCGCTGCGGTCCGGTCGCAGTCCGTCGATCATCGCGGGTCAGTTCGACGTCGTACGAGCGACCGACTCGCGCCGAGTCGTTCGAGTGGATCGTCCGAGCTCGTCGGTGGGCGTGCGATAGGTCTCCTTGGACGTGGACACGATCGCAACGTTGACGGCGCAGAACACGGCGGTGACGATGGCGACCGGCAACCACGCACCGATCTCGGCCCCGGCGATGGCACCGGCAATGGTGGGCGCGAATCCTGCTATGGCGAAACCGATCTGCGTACCCAGCGCAGTTCCGGTCAGACGTACCCGAGCCGGGAACATCTCGCCGTAGAACGAGGGCCAGACACCGCCCGTCGCGCTGTGGACGAAACCGAACATGACGATGCCGAAGACGAAGATGAGCGCGTAGTTTCCGACCGAGATGGACCAGAGGTATCCGAACATGAGGATTGCGCAACCGATCGATCCGAACA
This sequence comes from Rhodococcus sp. 06-1460-1B, assembly GCF_002258475.1. NCBI lineage: Bacteria > Bacillati > Actinomycetota > Actinomycetes > Mycobacteriales > Nocardiaceae > Rhodococcus > Rhodococcus sp. 06-1460-1B. The sequence continues at coordinate 142,423 of NZ_NOYS01000025.1, read as the reverse complement.
GGAACACCGGCTTGCGACCGACGCGATCGGACAGCGACCCGAAGAACGGGAGTGCGAACAGCGCGACGACGTTGGCGAGTACGCCGACCCACAGCATCGGAGTTCGTTCCAGGCCGACCGTGTTGACTGCGTACGACAGCGCATAGACGGTGAATATCGTACTGACCGAGGCGATCACGGCGGCAAACATGACTCGAAGAACGGCGGGCCAGTGCTCGGACAGCAGTTCGGTCAGCGGGAGACGCTGCGGCTCGGCGGACGCCACCTCTTCCTCGAAGACGGGGGTCTCGTCGAGCGAGCGCCGGATCAGGAATGCGGCGACAACGACGAAGGCGCTGAGGAAGAACGGGATTCGCCAGCCCCAGCTGAGCAACTGGTCCTCGGGGAGCATGGCGACCGGGAGAAAGACTGCGGTGGCAAGGATCTGACCGCCCTGGGTGCCGCTGAGGGTGAAGCTGGTGAAGAACGCCCGTCGGTGGTCGGGTGCGTGCTCGAGGGTCATGGAGTTGGCGCCCGCCTGCTCACCGCCCGCAGAGAAGCCCTGGGCCAGGCGCAGCAGGACCAGGATTATCGGGGCCGCGAGGCCGATGGATTCGTACGAGGGAAGGACGCCGACTCCGAGAGTGGCGACTCCCATCAGCAGGACGGTAGCAACCATGACCTTCTTGCGGCCGTAACGGTCACCGATGTGACCGAGCACCAATGCGCCCAGTGGGCGGGCCAGGTATCCGACCCCGAAAGTCGCCAGGGCCAACAACGTTCCGGTGGCGGGGTTGGAACCGGGAAAGAACACGCGGCCGAAGACCAGCGCAGCGGCGGTGCCGTAGATGAAGAAGTCGTAGTACTCGAGGGCGCTGCCCACCCAGGCCGCGGTCGCGGCTTTGCGCGGGTTGGCTCCGGGGCGCAGGGGCGGGTGACCGGACGTGAGGGGATCCATCGGTGTCGTCTCTTTTCGTGTGACGGGAAGCCGGGCGCACAGTTCGACATCCACGACCTGAGCGGTCGCTAATGTACGAAATAGTTAACTCCAGGCGCTCTTAGATATTGAACGTGATCCATGCCACGTGTCAACCCCCGATGCGATGCGGGTCGCTCGATCTCGGTGTCAGGCGTCGGTGGAGGTGAGGAACGCGATGATCATGTCGCCGAGCATGGCCCGCAGTCGCGTGCGGTGCGCCGGGTCTGTGAGGTCGCGCCCGAACAGTGCCTCGAACGTGTATCGATTGGACAGCCGGAACACGCAGAAGCTGCTGATCGCCATGTGGATGTCCAACGCGTCGACATCGGTTCGAAAGAGCCCGTCTGCCTGCCCGCGCGCAAGAATGGAGGCCAACAGCTCGGCGGCGGGATTGCCGAGATTGTTCAGCGCCTCGGAGGTGCCGATGTGTTCGCCGCGCAGAATGTTCTCGGTCGATACCAGCCGGATGAAGTCCGGGTTCTGCTCGTGATGGTCGAAGGTGAGCGATGCGATGGCGCGGATCGCCTCGACCGGACCGAGTCCTTCGACGTCCACGGCTCGTTCGCGCTCGCGGATGCGGAGGTAGGACCGCTCCAGAACGGCCTTGTACAGGCCTTCCTTGTCGGTGAAGTAGTAGTACAGCATCCGCTTGGTCGTGTGTGTTCGCTCGGCGATCTCGTCGATGCGTGCGCCGGCGAAGCCCTTGTCCGCAAACTCCTCCGTGGCTACCTCGAGGATGTTGTGTCGGGTCAGATCGCTGTTGCGCCGACGTTTGACGGCCGGTCCGCTGTCGTCGGAGGTGTCGGTTGTACGCGGAGCCATGGGTCGACTCTATCGCCGCGAATTGCGGAGAAAGGGTGTGTGCGTGCCGTCACCGTAGTACCGTCGAGCTAACTCACCAATTAGTACATTAAAGCTCGAGGAGATCGACATGCCGGAATCCCTGCTCTGCGGGCTGATCGGGACGGGTATCGGCAAATCGCTCACGCCCGCGATGCACGAGCGAGAGGGTGCCGAGCACGGTCTGACCTACCTCTATCGCATCATCGATCTCGATCGGCGCGGGCTGACCGTGGACGACCTACCGCGTCTGGTGGCCACGGCAGCCGACCTCGGATTTCGCGGCCTCAACATCACCCACCCGTGCAAGCAACGGGTTCTTCACTGCCTCGACGATCTCTCGGAGGATGCCGCGCGTCTGGGTGCCGTCAACACCGTTGTGTTCTCCGACGGGCGCGCGATCGGTCACAACACCGACTGGTCCGGGTTCGACCGAAATTTCGGACGTGGCTTACCGGGAGCCGATCTGAGTGATGTGGTGCAACTCGGAGCCGGGGGAGCAGGTGCGGCCGTGGCATACGCAATGGCACGCCGGGGAGCCGCCAAGCTGACACTCGTCGATGCCGATCGTTCTCGGGCGCAGCAACTCCGAGACTCGCTGGCCTCGATGTTCCCCGAGTCCGAGATCTTCTCGACCGGACTCGATCGGCTCGGCGACGTGCTGAGCGCAGCGTCGGGGCTGGTGCACGCAACGCCGGTCGGAATGCTCGAGCACCCGGGATCTGCTGTGCCGCAGGAATTTCTGCGTCCGCAGATGTGGGTTTCGGAAGTCGTGTACAGGCCGGCCGAGACCGAATTGCTCATGCAGGCAGCGCGAGCGGGGTGCCGAACCCTGAGTGGCACCGGCATGGCCGTGTTCCAGGCAGCGGACGCCTTCGAGATATTCACCGGCCGAATTGCGAACGCAGATCGGATGATCGCGCACATGGGCACCCTCATCGACGGCGAAGATCGCGTCGCTGCCGCCGGGGCCTCCGCATGACGGCCATTGCCACGTCGGTGGCCACTGTCTCGCTCAGTGGGTCTCTCGACGAGAAGATGCGCGCCATCGCCGAAGCCGGGTTCGACGGGTTCGAGGTGTTCGAGCCGGATCTGATCAGCTCACCGGACCTGCCTGCTGACGTTGCGAAGAAGGCTGCAGACCTGGGTCTGACCGTCGATCTCTACCAACCCTTCCGTGACGCCGACTCCGACGACCCGGAACAGTTCGCGCGCAACCTCGTTCGCGCCGAACGCAAATTCGACGTGATGGAACAGCTGGGATGCGACCTGCTGCTGGTCTGCTCGTCACCGTTGGCCGGTGCAGTGCGCGAGGACGACAAGTTGATCGAACAGATGGCAACTCTCGCCGAGCGTGCACATCGCCGCGGACTGCGGCTGGCCTACGAAGCGCTCGCCTGGGGTAGCCACGTCGACACCTACCGTCATGCCTGGGACATCGTCCGGCAGGTCGACCATCCAGCGCTCGGGACCTGTCTCGACAGCTTTCACATCCTCTCCCGCGGCGACGACCCATCCGGCATCCGCGAGATACCCGGCGAGAAGATCTTCTTCTTGCAGCTGGCCGACGCCCCGCACCTGGTGATGGACGTCCTGCAGTGGAGTCGCCATCACCGATGCTTCCCCGGTCAGGGGAACTTCGATCTGGCAACCTTCGGAGCCGACGTCGTGGCCTCGGGCTACACGGGCCCGTGGTCGCTCGAGATCTTCAACGACGTCTTCCGGCATTCGGACACCGGCCGAACGGCGTCGGACGCACACCGTTCGCTGCTCCACCTGCAGGAGCAGGTCCGCGGCGTCGACACCGTCGTGCCGAATCCCGATCTGTTCTCCCCGCCTCCGCCCGGCCCGATCGAGAACATCGTGTCCCTACGTATCGCCGCGGGCCCTGCCAAGGCCGCCCAGTTGGGTACCACCTTGCGTCACCTCGGCTTCGACCTCGCCGCCGCGCACAGCGAACACGGACTGTCGCTGTTCACCCAGGGCCCACTCGCCGTCGCGGTCGACACGACCGTCGACACCCTGTGGACGGCACCGGGCGTCCCCGCCCACCTGCCCGCACTGGCCCAGATCGGGGTCCGCAGCGAGCGGCCCGATCTGTGGTTGACCAGAGCCCGCGCTCTGGGGGTCCCCGCCTCGACGGTCACCATGCCGGGCGTGGCCGACGCGACCGACGCGGTGGTGCGGCTCGCCGTCACCGGTGCAACCTCGCTCGACCTACGCACCCGAGACAGCGCCGGTGCCTGGCAGTCCGCATTCGACCTTGCTCCCAGAGTGCCTGTGCCGCAGGACAAGCCCCTGGTCTCGCACGTGGACCACATCGCCCTCGCGGTCCCGGCGGAAAGCTGGGACGGCGTGATGCTGTTGCTCCGCTCGGTGTTCGGCATGGTGCCCCGGGACGGTCAGGACGTCGTGGACGCGATCGGACTGGTACGAAGCCAGGCCCTCACCCTGACGACCACGAACGGCACCATTCGCCTGTCGCTCAACATGGTTCCCGGTCGCCCATCCGATGCCGACCCCCTGCCCGCCGCCCGCCGCGGAGGCGTCGGACATGTGGCGTTCGGATGCGAGGACATCTACGCCGCGGCCGATGCAATGACCGAACGCGGTCTCACGCCGTTGCGCATCTCGCCCAACTACTATCGCGACCTGAACGCACGGTTCGGCCTCGGTCCGGACACCCTCGACGCGATGCAGCGGCTCGGCATCCTGTACGACGCCGACTCCGCAGGCGGCGAGTTCTTCCACTTCTTCACCGGCACCGTGGGCGACGACCTCTTCTTCGAGGTGGTGCAGCGGGTAGGCGGGTACGAAGGCTACGGGGAGACCAACTCGGCTGTGCGCCTGGCTGCGCAACTACAGCAGTGAGTAGCGATCAGGACAGTCGCTCGAACACCGCGGCCAGGCCCTGTCCGCCGCCGATGCACATCGTCTCGAGTCCGTAGCGGACTTCTCGGCGGTCCATTTCACGGAGCAGGGTGGCAAGGATTCGGGCACCGGTGGCCCCGACCGGGTGGCCGAGCGAGATGCCGGAACCGTGCGGATTCAACCGCGGGTCGTCCGACTCGATACCCCAGGACCGAGTCACGGCGAGCGCCTGGGCGGCGAAGGCTTCGTTGAGTTCGATGACGCCCATGTCGTCGAGAGTGAGCCCGAGGCGTCCGAGCGCTTTCTCGCTGGCGGGCACCGGGCCGATTCCCATCGTGCGCGGAGCGACTCCGGCAACGCCCCAGCTCGCGAGCCGCGCCAGTGGTCGAAGTCCCAGCGCCGCAGCCTTTTCGGGGGTGGTGACGATGGCGATCGCGGCACCGTCGTTCTGCCCGCTGGCATTGCCCGCGGTGACCGTCGACTCGGGATCGATCGATGCACGGATTGCCTTCAGCTTCGCCAACGACTCCACGGTCGTGTCGGCCCGTGGATGCTCGTCGGTCGAGACCAGAACCGGTTCCGACTTGCGCTGGGGAACAGACACACCCACGATCTCCTCGGCGAACACGCCGCTGTTCTGCGCGGCGACCGCCCGCCGATGCGACTGCACGGCCAGCGCGTCCTGATCGGCGCGGCTGATGGAGAACTCCTGGCGAAGATTCTCGGCGGTCTCGATCATGCCGCCGGGCACCGGAAAGTTCTTGCCACCCGCCGTCACTCGGGCCCGCGCAAGTCGGTCGGCGAGGGCGACCGCCTCGGCATTGACGCCCCACCGCATGCCGGTCGCGTAGAACTCGGTCTGGCTCATACTTTCGACGCCGCCTGCCAGAACCAGGTCGTTGCCGCCGGACTGCACCTGCATGCACGCCTGCAGTACTGCTTGTAGGCCGGAGCCGCAACGTCGGTCGATCTGCATGCCGGGCACATCGATGCCGAGATCGGCGTCGAGGGCGGCGATTCGACCGATGGCCGGTGCATCACCGTTCGGTGACGCCTGGCCCAGGATCACGTCGTCGATGTCCGCTCCGGAGATACCCGTTCGCGCAACGAGTTCGGTGATGACCGTGGCAGCGAGGGCCTGGGCGGAAATGTCACGGAACTGGCCACCGAAACGGCCGACGGGGGTACGCAGGGGCTCGCAGATCACGGCTTCAGGCATGGGTGTTTCCTCGCTTGTCGTTGGCTCCGGTACTCACCCGGAGCAGATCGGTCTCGATGGCGCGGGTGGCGTCGAGCAAGGCCGGGAGTAGTTCGGCGCGCACGGCGTCCGCAGAATGACGTGCAGCTTGGGTCGAGACGTTGGCTGCGGCGACAACCACGCCGGCGCTGTCGCGGATGGGTGCGGCGATCGAACGCAGTCCCTCTTCGAGTTCTTGGTCCACCAGGCAGAAGCCGTCGACCCGCACTCGTTCGAGTTCCCGCGCGAGCGAGGCCGCGGTCGTGATGGTCTTGCCCGTCAACGGCGTCAACCGCACTCGCTCCAGGTACGCATCCAGCTCGTCCTCGGGAAGACCGGCCAACAGCACCCGGCCCATCGAGGTCGCGAACGCCGGAAATCTGGTGCCGATGTTGATGCCGACGGTCATGATGCGGCTGACCGGAACCCGGGCGACGTACACCACATCGTCACCGTCGAGTATCGACACCGAGGACGATTCACGCACTCGTTCGGCGAGCGCCTCGAGATGGGGACCCGAGACCTCGGGGAGCGAAAGACTCGACAAGTAGCTGTACCCCAATTCGAGTACTCGCGGGGTGAGCCAGAACATCGAGCCGTCGGTACGCACGTATCCGAGTTCGACGAGTGTGAGCAGAAACCGCCGGGCGGTCGCGCGAGTCAGGTCGGTCGCGCGGGCCACGTCGGCCAGCGTTCGACGCGGATGCTCGCCGTCGAAGGCTCTGATCACTGCCAAGCCGCGTCCGAGAGACTGGACGTAATCCGAGGACGGCGGTGTGTCCGCGGCACTCACGAGGTTTCGCTCTCGGTGATGGCGGCCTGAGCCAATGCGAAAGCGTTGTTGCTGTTCGGTACTCCCGCGTAGACCGCGGTGTGCAAGAACACCTCGGCGAGTTCGTCGGGTGCGATACCGGCACGCAACGCCGCTCGGATGTGCATGTCGAGTTCGTGGTGGTTACCCAGGGCCGTCAGAACGGCCAGAGTCAGCAGTCGGCGGGTGTGGTGGTCGAGTCCAGGACGAGCCCAGACGTCGCCCCACGCAGTTCGGGTGATGAAATCCTGGAACGGGGACGTGAATTCGGTCCTCGCTGCAACGCTGCGGTCGACGTGGGCGTCACCGAGCACACTGCGCCGCACTGCCATTCCGGTGTCGTGCGCCGCGGACCGTCCGGCGGAGTACGCATCCGCTCCGACGTGAGCGGCAATGGCCGCCGTGACGCGGCCTGCCTGTTCGACGTTCGCCAGATGTGCGGCCGGGTCGAGTGTCAGGAACGTCGATCCTGCAACGCCGTCGGCGATGAAGCGCAGATCGTCCGGAGTGGTCGACGGATCTTGTCGGCCCGCGATCACGAGGGTGGGAGCGGCGATCCTGGCGAGGTCCGCGCGAGAATCCCACTCGGACAATGCCTCGCAGCAGGCCGCGTACCCCTCGTCGGAGGTCTCGGCAATCATGCGTCGACACCGTGCGACGAGATCGGTGTCGCGGGCGGCGAGTTCGGGCGTGAACCACCGTGCCAGTACAGCGTCTGCGAGTGCTGCTGTCCCCGAGGCGCGGACGGTCGCGGCACGGTCGATCCACTGAGCGGCTTCACCGAACTTGGCGGACGTGCACAGCAGTGTCAGAGTGCGCACCCGCTCGGGGCGATGAATCGCAATCCATTGAGCGACGGCACCGCCGAGGGAGAGTCCGACCACGTGGACGCGTTCCAGAGCGAGTGAATCCAGCAGTGCAAGAACGTCACCGGCGAGATCGGCCACGGAATAGGGGCCGGGGGGTACCGGTGATCGACCGTGTCCCCGTAGATCGACCGTCAACACGTGGACGGAAGCCGACAGTGCGCCCACCTGCGGGTCCCACATCGATCGGTCCGAGCCGAGCGAGCCGATCAGCACGACGGTATCCGCACCGGGGTGCGGCCCCTCGGTGCGGTGGTGAGCCAGAGTGACTGTCATCAGATGTCCTTCGAATCCGTGGGGCGTTCGGTGTCCGGTGCACACGCAGCGAGGATGTCGTCGACCAAGTCGGGTGCGTGACCCACATAGCCTGCTGGATCCAACATCTCGCGCACCGCCGCCGGCGTCAAGAAGGCGGTGATGGCGGGATCCGTATCCAGTGGCGCACCTGCTGCGCATCGGTCGGTGACGATGTCGCGGGCGCGCTCGGTGTGCGGTGCCAGCGCCGCCGTGACCCGTTCGGCGAGAAGTGCACCACCCGTCGCTTCGAGGTTGCGCGCCATGGCATCCGGATGCACATGCAGACCGGTCAGGCTCGTCGCTATACGATGCGCACCGCCGCCGGTGAGGCGTAGCAGATCGGTGACGGTTTCCCATTCGGCGTGCCACGGTCCAGCGGCGCGCTGCTGCTCGTGGTCCATGTTCGCCAGCACTGTCGCAACGGCTCCCGGCACCCGTCGGGCCGCAGCCCGCGCGGTGACGGCGGCGATCGGGTTGCGCTTGTGTGGCATTGCCGACGAACCTCCCGGCGCGTTCTCGGACACCTCGGCCAGTTCGGTGGCGGACATCGACACGATGTCCCCGGCGATCTTCGCAATGGAGCCCGCGGCAATACCCAACGCGCACGCCAGATCTGCGACGGTGACGCGGTCGGTGTGCCAGGGCGCAGTCTGTGGTGCCAGACCGAGGGCGTCCGCGAGCGCGGCGGCAATGGCCGGACCGTGCGGATGTACGGCGGCCATCGTTCCGGCGGCACCACCGTATTGCACACAGCACGACCGCCGAACCGCAGCGAGACGGTGACTCGAACGATGCAGCGCCCCAGCCCAATTGGCGGCCACCAGCCCGAAAGTAGTGGGTAACGCCTGCTGGCCGAGGGTGCGCGCGACCATAGGAGTGGTTCGGTGCGCCAGCGCCAGGCCTCGCGCCGCGGTATGTGCATCACCGAGCGACGCCTCGACGACCGTGAGTGCGTCACGTGCGACGAGCATGGACGCGGTGTCCATGATGTCCTGGCTGGTCGCCCCGGGGTGCACTGCAGCAGCAGGAACTCCGCGCTCGGACACCGCGTTTCGCAGCACTTTCACCAGTGGTATCACCGGATTCCCACCGGCCGCTGCAGCCGCTCCGAGTGCTGTGATGTCCAGAGATTCACCCAACTCGGCCGCGACCGCGGTGATGATGTCCGCATGCTTCGCGTCGACCACGCCGACCGAGGCAGCGGCCCGGGAGAGGGCTGCCTCGACGTCGAACATCGCCCGAACCCAGCCTCGGTCGCCGACGATCGGTGCGATGAGCTCGCTGCCGAATGTCGGATCGAACAGTGCCCCTCTATCGGAAGCCATGGTCCTCTTTCGCCGCATCGTCGATCAGTTCGGGAGCGTGCATCACAGCGCGAAGAACGGGGTCTCGTCTCCGTCCGGATCGGTGTTCTGTAACACGATATCGAGGTGGTAGCCGCCGTCCACTGTGGTGGCGACGAGTCGGGCCCGCTTGTCGGCGGGCAAGGCGGACAGCACCGGATCGATTTCGTTGGCCTCGGCCTCGTCCGGGAAGTACATCCGCGTGACGACCCGCTCGAGCATTCCGCGGGCAAAGATTCCGACGTCGATGTGGGGTGCTTCGACGAGGTCGTTCTCGGCGGGCAACGGCCCCGGTTTGATGGTCGTGATCGTCATCGTTCCCCGTGCATCGGCAAATGCTCGACCGAAGCCGCGGAAACCTGCGACACGTGGTGCCACGGCACCCCGTGGATCGTCCGGATGGTCGAAGCGACCGTCGGAGTCGGCCTGCCAGGTCTCGATCATGGCGTCGGACACCGGTTGACGAGCCCCGTCCACGAGGGTGAACGTCAGGGTGATCGCCTCGGCGGTGCCGGGAGATACCACGTCCTGTCCGTCCGGCCACAGCAGACCGATGTGGACGTAGGGCCCGACCGTCTGAGAGGGCGTCTGACCGAACGGTGCGGTGGTGAAATCGGCACCGGTCACCACCGGGTACCGGGGAGCGAACTCGGGGTCAGTCATCGTGGTCGTCCTCCTCGAACGGGGTGGCGTTGCGTCCGCGCAGAACGATGTCGAACTTGAACCCGAGAGCCCAGTTCGGTTGTGTTGCTTCGTAATCGAAGGTGCTGATCATGCGAGCACGCGCGTCTTCGGGGGCTGCATTGTAGATGGGATCCTGGAAGAACATGGGGTCGTCGGGGAAGTACATCTGCGTCACCAACCGCTGGGTGAATGCGTGACCGAACAGGGAGAAGTGAATGTGGGCAGGCCGCCATGCGTTGTGGTGGTTGCCCCAGGGGTACGCGCCCGGTTTGATCGTGGTGAACCGGTATCGGCCGTCGGCATCGGTGAGTACTCGGCCCACGCCGTCGAAATGTGGGTCGAGAGGTGCAGGCCAGCGATCACCCGAGTGTCGGTAACGCCCGCCCGCGTTGGCCTGCCAGACCTCGACGAGGGTGTTCGGGATCGCTCTGCCGTCGCTGTCGAGCACTCGTCCGTGCACGATGATGCGTTGACCCTGAGCTTCACCACCTCGCGCGAGCGTCAGGTCGGCGTCGGAGTCGGTGACCCGTCCCTCGCCCAGAACCGGACCGGTGATCTCGGTCAGTCGTTGGGGGAGAAGCGTCAACGGCTGCGCCGGATGCCGCAGGGCAGTGGTCCGGTACTCGGCGAAGTCGCGTGGTGCATGGACACCCGTCTGGTCCCGGTACTCGGGCGGGAGGTGAAGCATCGACAGCTCCTGACGATCGTGGTGATCAAGCGCACTCGCCACCGTATACAGGTGTTCGCATGGTGGCAACCTGTTCACATAACGCACATTGTCGGGTACCGTCGCTGCCATGTTGGACAAAGTCGTGGCCAGTGCCACAGAAGCGGTAGCGGACATCCCCGACGGGTCGTCGATCGCCGTGGGCGGGTTCGGGTTGGTGGGAGTGCCGGAGATCCTGATCGCCGCGGTGCTCGAGCAGGGAGCGACCGACCTCGAAACCATCAGCAACAACTGCGGGACCGACGGCTTCGGTCTGGGAGTGCTGCTGGCGCAGCACCGCATTCGGCGCACGATCAGCTCGTACGTGGGATCCAACAAGGAATTCGCACGGCAGTACCTCGGCGGCGAACTGGAGGTGGAGCTGACCCCGCAGGGCACCCTCGCCGAGCGGCTGCGAGCCGGTGGTGCCGGTATTCCGGCGTTCTTCACCCCCGCGGGTGTCGGGACGCAGGTGGCCGACGGCGGTTTGCCGCTGCGCTACGACGGCAGCGGCGGCATCGCCGTGGCGAGTCCGCCGAAGGAGACCCGGGAATTCGACGGGGTCACCTATGTGATGGAGCGCGGCATCGTCGCGGACTACGCCTTGGTCCACGCCTGGAAGGGCGACAGGCACGGAAACCTGGTGTTCCATGCCAGCGCACGGAACTTCAATCCACCCGCCGCCGCGTCGGGTCGGATCACCGTGGCGCAGGTCGAGCACCTGGTCGAGCCGGGGGAGATCGGTCCGGACGAGGTGCACACCCCGGGCATCCATGTGCAGCGGGTCGTGCATGTCGGCCCGGTCGAGGTCGGCATCGAGCAGAGGACGGTACGAGCATGAGCGAGAAGATGTCCCGCGAACAGATGGCCGCCCGGGTGGCGCAGGAGCTCGGCGACGGGCAGTACGTCAACCTCGGAATCGGCATGCCGACCCTGGTGCCCAACTACATTCCGACCGACGTCTCGGTGATTCTGCATTCCGAGAACGGCGTGCTCGGCGTCGGCCCCTATCCCACCGAGGACGAACTCGATCCCGAGATCATCAACGCGGGCAAGGAAACCATCACGGTGCTTCCCGGCTCGTCCTACTTCGACTCGTCGCAGTCGTTCGGAATGATCCGCGGCGGCCAGGTCGACGTCGCCGTGCTGGGTGCTATGCAGGTCAGCGCCACCGGCGACCTCGCGAACTGGATGATCCCCGGGCACATGGTCAAGGGGATGGGTGGTGCCATGGATCTGGTGCACGGTGCCCGTCGCGTGATCGTCATGATGGAGCACGTCTCCCGGAAGGGTGAACCGAAGATTCTGCAGTCCTGCACTCTGCCGCTGACCGGAAAGGGCTGCGTGCACAGGATCATCTCGGACATGGCGGTTCTGGACGTCACCGACGACGGACTGCGCCTCGTCGAGACCGCGCCGGGAATCTCGGTGGACGAGGTGAGGAACGCCACCGCAGCCGAGCTACTCGTCGATGTTGCTAGGGAGTGGAGCCTGCGGAACGACTCAGGAGATACCGTCTGACACCAGGACGCGGTCGGCGCGGGAGTAGATGTTCATCGACCGGCCGCGGAGAAAGCCGATCACCGTCAGTCCTGATTCGGTCGCGAGATCGACCGCGAGAGACGACGGTGCGGACACCGCAGCAAGTATGGGGATCCCGGCCATCACCGCTTTCTGCGCCAGCTCGAACGAGGCGCGGCCACTGACCATCAATATCGTGCCGCGCAGCGGAACTCGATCGTGCTCGGTGGCCCAGCCGACGACCTTGTCCACCGCGTTGTGGCGTCCGACGTCCTCGCGGAGGACGAGCATGTCGCCGTCCGCAGTGAACAGCGCCGCAGCGTGCAAGCCGCCCGTGGTGTCGAAGACCTTCTGCGCTGCGCGCAGGGTGTCCGGTAGCCCGGCAAGGGTATCGGACGTCACCACGACGTCGTCGTCAGCAGGAGAATGCTTGGTGCGCAACCGAATTGCGTCGAGTGACCCCTTGCCGCAGACCCCGCACGACGAGGTCGTGTAGAAATTGCGTTCCACCCCGGTCTCGGGGGCTGCCACGCCCGGTGCCAGCGTGACGTCCAGGACGTTGTAGGTGTTCGCGCCCTCGTCGTCGACGCCGTCGCAGTACCGCGCCGCAGCGATATCGGCACGCGATGCAATGACGCCCTCGGTCAGCAGAAAACCGTGGGCCAGTTCGACGTCGTGTCCCGGCGTACGCATCGTGACGGCAAGGGCTCTGCCGTCGACGCGCAGTTCCATCGGTTCCTCCGCCACCAAGGTGTCGGGACGGTCGACTCGGTGTTCGCCGCGTATTCGGACGACGGGTCTGCGAGCGGTGATCCGGCCCATCAGTGCCGACTCGATACGCGGCGACGTCGAAAGCTCATACCTCGATTGTGGACCCTCGTGTCATCGGTCCGACGACTCGGTTGCCATTGCCCGCACGAGCGACACCAATCGCGGGTGTTCGGCGAGGTCGTCGACCAGCACTGCCGAGCCGTCGGAGTCGGCGAGCGGGACCTTCCAGTTGCCGTACTGGGTCTCGTCCGTACCCGGTTGGTTCTGAATGCGATGTTCACCGACCGCGTCGACGAGAGCGACGCCGATCAGCAGTGACGGGCTGCGCTGGACCAGCCGGTGCAACGCCTCGACGGTCTCGTGGTTGTCGGCATCGGCAGCGAGTAATCCACGGGTGCGGGCCAGGTCCAGGACCGCCTCTCGCGCACGGGAATCCACTTCCTTTTCGGCATCGATGTCGCGCTCGAGCAGGCCGAGTCGAGATCGCAGTTCGATGTGCTCGCCCTCGAGGTATCCGGCTGTCGGAGGCAGGTCGTGCGTCGTCACCGACGTCAGGCACAGAGTCCGGTAGTCCTCGGGCGGGATGGGCCCGGAATCATCGGCCTCGAACCACAGGATGGAGGTGCCGAAGATTCCGCGCTCGGTGAGGTATTCCTGCACCATCGGCTCGAACACCCCGAGGTCCTCGCCGACCACTACCGCGCCCGCGCGCTCGGCTTCGAGGGCGAGGATGCCGATCAACGCCTCGTGGTCGTATTCGACATACGTTCCGCCGCCGGCGTTCTCGGCCTCCTGCGGAATCCACCACAACCGGAACAGGCCCAGGATGTGGTCGACGCGGATGCCCCCGGCGTGACGCAGAATCGTGCGCAGCATGTCTCGGTACGGGACGTAGGCCATCTCGCGCAGTCGATCCGGATCCCATGGCGGTTGATTCCAGTTCTGGCCCTGCTGGTTGAAGTTGTCCGGCGGCGCTCCCACGGTGACTCCGGACACCAGTACGTCGCCGAGCGTCCACGCATCGGCGCCGCCGCGGGCGACTCCCACCGCGAGGTCGTGCATGACGCCGATATCCATCCCGGCGTCGAGCGCGGCCCGCTGGGCAGCGGCCAGTTGCTCGTCACAGATCCACTGCAGCCACATGTGAAAGTCGATGCGCCCGGCCAGCTTTGCGCGTTGTTCGAGGACGAAATCGGTGCGTGGGTGCGCTGCGCGATCGGTCCATGCGGGATCGTTCGGGCCGAACTTCTCCGCCAGCGCGCTCCACACCGCAAAATCCCGGAGCCCGGTGCCCTCACGTTCGACGAACGCCCGGAACGCGGACTCGCGGGCAGGACTGCGCTCGACCTTGTGGACGCGTTCGAGGGCGCGGAGCTTGGCCTTGAACGTCGCGTCCCGGTTCAGCTTCTTGGTGCGAACGTTCGCCTTGTCGAATCGAGCCGCGGCATCCTGGATCTTGCCGAACTGCTTGGGCGAGAGCAGCGCCGTCTCCCGAATGTTCTCGACACGGATGTACAGCGGATTGAAGAAGCGTCGCGTGGTCGGTAGATACGGAGAGGCCTCCACGGGCGTCGTCGGCCGGTCGGCGTGCAGCGGATTGACCAGCAGATAGTCGAATCCATGCGCGCGGCCGGCGATGTCGACCATGTCCTCCAGGTCGGCGAGATCACCGATGCCCCACGAACGCGTCGAGCGCACCGAATACAGCTGTGCCAGCAGACCGGTACGTTGCCTGTCGGCAAGTTCGGCATTGGGCGACAACGACTTCGGTGTGACCACGACGACCGTGTCCGAGGTTCGGACGGTGTTGTCCTCACCGATCGTCGTCGCTGTGAGGCTGTGCCATCCCAGCGGGGCATCGCCGGGCACCACGAACGTGGCACGTCCGATCAGCCGTCCGTCCACCTCGCGCGGATCGACCCAGACGTCGGCCTGCGGTACCTCGATGGCGTCGCCGTCCTCGGACACCATCGACACTTCCACCGGATTGCCGTGTGGCACATGCACCCACACCGTCGCCTCGGTGCCCTGGGTCGTGACGACCACGGGCGGAAGCAGGCGACGCCACGGTGCGTTCTCGATGTCCTCCAGTGCCCGATCGACATCCTCGGTGGTTTCGGTCGCGTAGCCGCGTGCAGCCAATACCTGCCGCAGGGTCGCGTCGCTCACGTCGTGCTCGGTGTCGTCCCAGCCTCGGTACGACGTCGACGTACCGAGCCGCTGGGCGAGAGTTCGTAGGGCCTGCGAGTAATCCTCATCCGAATGTGCCACGGTGTCGATCGTGCCAGTTCGACGGGCGCACGTCACCCGCACCGGTCGGCCGTTCACCGCAGGTTCGTTCCGCGGTGTGTTCCGGGGGCGACACCCGTGTACTGCGAGGGTTGAAAGCTTCCCCGCTGGGTAGTCTTGCTCGGCACACGAGAAACGAACTGCTTGGCGACGATGGGAAGTGCGGATGGCTGGGGTCAGCAAGATCGAAGAACTGGAGCGAGATTCCGGTGCACCGGTCGAGCTGAGGGTGCGCGCCGAAGCCGACCAATTGCCGGTGGTGCGGGCCGTCGCGGAGACTCTCGTGGTGCTCAGTGACTTCACTCTCGACGACATCGCCGACGTGAAACTCGTCGTCGACGAGGTGTGCTCCCAGCTCATCAAAGGTTCGGTCGCCGACGCGGAACTCTCGTGCAGGTTCTCCGTCAACGATGCCGGGATCCGAATCGTCGTGACGTCCACGCTGACTCCGACGTCGGTTCCAAAGCAGGACAGCTTCGGTTGGCACGTATTGCAAACTCTCGCAGACTCCATCGAACTCCGCGCCGACGACGCGATCGACGACGTTGCCGGCCGCACCGTCGCGATCGACGTGGTCAAGCGGAGGAGCAAGGTCTAGTGCCGGTGCCGCAGGAACGAAGCACACGGCGAGAGTCCGACGATTACAGCGACGTGGTCGCACTGATCCAGCAGATGCAGGCGCTGGACGAGAATTCACCGCAGCGTTCCGTGCTGCGTGACCGCATCATCACGCGCTGCCTTCCTCTCGCCGAACACATCGCGCGCCGATTCGGTGGGCGCGGTGAAGCGCACGAGGACCTCTTGCAGGTGTCCAGGCTGGGTCTGGTCAATGCAGTCGACCGGTTCGACATCGAGCGTGGGTCGGATTTCGTCTCGTTCGCCGTCCCCACCATCATGGGCGAAGCACGTCGCTACTTCCGCGACGCCGGCTGGTCGGTACGGGTACCGCGACGCATGAAAGAGCTGAACTCGATGATCTCGCAGGCGGTGGGATCGTTGTCGCAGAAGCTCGGTCGCGCCCCGACCGCGAGCGAAATCGCCGCCGAACTCGGGATCGACGTCAAGGAAGCATCACAGGCACTGCTTGCCCGCAGCGCGTATCAGACCGTGTCGGTCGATTCGGTGGTGAGCGAGGATCGCCTCCCGCTGATGGACACGCTCGGTGCCGACGACCCGGAACTCGAGAAGATGGAAAGCTACCTCGCTGTGCGGCCCGCACTGGAGAAGCTGCCCGAGCGCGAACGTCGCATCGTGGTGCTCCGGTTCTTCGGGTCCATGACTCAGACGCAGATCGCCGAAAAGGTCGGAATTTCGCAGATGCACGTGTCGCGCATTCTGGCGCGCACGCTCGCTCAGTTGCGTGAGGATCTCGGCGAGGACTGAACCGGACACAGCCGACGCGGAACGATCTGTTGCCACTACTGTCGTTCGCATGAGTGTCTACGACAACATCGACGAGTACATCGCGGCCCGACGTGTCACGGGGTTGGCGGTGGATCGCAGTGGTTCTCGTGCGGTCGTTGTCGTTGCTGCTCTGAGTGATTCGCGCACCGAGTACCGAACGTCGCTGTGGGAGATCGACGTGGACGGACGTTCTCCGGCGCGGCGAATCACCCACGGCGAGCTGGGCGAGAGCGCGCCGGTGTTCACCGCGTCCGGGGATCTGATGTTCTCGCGCCGCTCCAGCGAGGATGATCCGGCACAGTTGTGGATACTGCCCGCCGCCGGCGGGGAGGCCCACGTGGTCGAGACCCGGTCGGCGGGAATCGGTGACGTGCGAGCGGCTCGGTCCGTCGATCGGTTCGCCGGCTTCTCGCCGGTGTTCGGCTCGTCCACGACAGACGAGGACGACGACGGCCTGCGTACAGAGCGCAAGACGAACAAGGTGGATGCAATTCTGCACACCGGTGTGCCGGTGCGTTTCTGGGATCACGATCTCGGTCCCGCAACCCCGCATCTGTTCGCAGGCGAGACGGAAACCGACCTCGAGTCGGCACCACTGCGTGATCTGACGCGTGACGCGGCAGGCGCTCTGCAGGAAGCGGCCTTCGACATCAGCGCCGACGGCACTTTCGTCGTCTCCACGTGGTCGGTGCCCGGCCCGCTGGCAACCGTCCGCACGATACTGGTGCGCATCGACACCGGGACCGGAGAACGGACCACGATCGTCGACGACGCGGATGCCGATCTGGGTGCACCGGCCATCTCGCCCGACGGCCGTGCCGTCGCGTTCGTCCGTGAATCGATCTCGACTCCCGAACAAGCGCCACGAATGACGTTGCAGCAGTATGAGTTCGGTACGGACTCCGTCACCGATCTCGCTCCGGGCTGGGATCGATGGCCGATCGGTCCGGTCTGGCTGCCGGACGGGTCCGGCGTGTTGGTCACCGCGGACGACGACGGCCGGTCACCGATCTTCGTGATCGAGCCGGGTGCGGAGCCACGTCGCCTGACGCATACCGACGACGCGTACACCCACATCCATGTGTCGTCGGACGGCAAGCGCGTAGTCGCTGTGGCCGCCTCGTATCTGGCCGCCCCGCACCCGGTCTCGATCGACCTGTCCGACGGCACCGTGGTCGACCTCGACGCCGGAATCGACAACGGCCCCCTGCCCGGCACGTTGACCGAGATCGAGACCGTCGTCGAGGACGGCAGTCGAGTCCGAGGATGGCTGGCGTTGCCGCACGGTGTGTCGGACGATTCGCCCGCGCCGCTGCTGCTGTGGGTGCACGGCGGCCCACTGGGTTCGTGGAACACGTGGTCCTGGCGGTGGAACCCATGGCTGATGGTGGCGCGAGGGTACGCGGTGCTGCTCCCGGATCCGGCGTTGTCCACCGGCTACGGCCAGAACTTCGTGCAGCGTGGTTGGGGCGCGTGGGGCAGTGCCCCGTTCACCGATCTGATGGCGTTGACCGATGTGGCGGTTGCCCGAACCGATATCGACGACATGCGCACCGCCGCAATGGGTGGCTCGTTCGGCGGGTACATGGCCAACTGGATCGCCGGGCACACCGACCGATTCGACGCCATCGTCACCCACGCCAGTCTGTGGGCACTCGATCAGTTCGGACCGACGACCGACGCACCGTGGTACTGGGCGCGGGAGATGTCCCCCGAGATGGCGGTGGAGAACTCTCCGCACCTGTTCGTCGCGGACATCTCGACGCCGATGCTGGTCATCCACGGTGACAAGGACTATCGCGTGCCGATCGGCGAGGGCCTGCGGTTGTGGTACGAACTGCTCAGCGAATCGGGATTGCCCGTCGACGACGACGGTGAGACCGAGCACCGATTCCTGTACTTCCCCGGCGAGAACCACTGGATTCTGACGCCTCAACACGCCAAGGTCTGGTACGAGGTGGTACTGGCATTTCTGGCAGGGCATGTCCTGGGCGAGAGCGCGTCGATGCCGCGAATACTGGGCCACTAGAATCGACCGGTGACCAGTTCAGCGCCAGAGACCCCAGACAACCCAGCCGACCGTTTGCCCAAGAGCTGGGACCCCAGCGAGGTAGAGGCCGAGCTGTACCGGGGTTGGGTGGATGCCGGTTATTTCGAGGCCGATGCCACCAGCGACAAGCCGCCGTACTCCATCGTGCTGCCGCCGCCCAACGTCACGGGCAGCCTGCACATGGGCCACGCCCTCGACCACACGTTGATGGACGCGCTGAGTCGGCGCAAGCGCATGCTCGGGTACGAGGTGCTGTGGCTCCCGGGAATGGACCACGCGGGCATCGCCACGCAGTCGGTGGTGGAGAAGCAGCTCGCCGCCGACGGAAAGACCAAGGAAGAGTTCGGTCGCGAACTGTTCATCGACAAGGTGTGGGACTGGAAGCGCGAGTCGGGCGGGACCATCGGCGGCCAGATGCGTCGTATCGGCGACGGTGTCGACTGGAGCCGTGAGCGATTCACCATGGACGACGGCCTGTCCGAGGCCGTGCAGACCATGTTCAAGCGCATGTTCGACGACGGTCTGATCTACCGCGCCGAGCGGCTGGTCAACTGGTCGCCGGTGCTGCAGACGGCCATCTCCGACATCGAGGTGAAGTTCGAGGACGTCGAGGGTGAACTCGTCTCGCTTCGATACGGGTCGCTGGACGACTCCGAACCGCACGTCATCGTGGCCACCA
Organism: Rhodococcus sp. 06-1460-1B; assembly: GCF_002258475.1. Lineage (NCBI taxonomy): Bacteria > Bacillati > Actinomycetota > Actinomycetes > Mycobacteriales > Nocardiaceae > Rhodococcus > Rhodococcus sp. 06-1460-1B. Next base: position 123,096 of record NZ_NOYS01000025.1, on the reverse strand, counting down.
CTCGAGTGGAGACGATGCTCGGCGACACTGCTGTGGCGGTGCACCCCGACGACGAGCGCTACCGGGCTCTGGTGGGCACCACCCTCGAGCATCCGTTCACCGGACGAAAAATACCGATCATCGCCGACGACTACGTCGATCCCGAATTCGGTACCGGCGCAGTGAAAATCACTCCGGCGCACGACCCCAACGACTTCGAGATGGGCGTTCGGCACTCACTGCCGATGCCGTCGATCATGGACAAGGCCGGCCGCATCGCCGATACCGGAACGCAGTTCGACGGTATGGACCGATTCGAGGCGCGTGTCAAGGTCCGTGAGGCCCTGGCCGAGCAAGGCCGAGTGGTCGCCGAGAAGCGCCCTTACCTGCACAGCGTCGGACACTCCGAGCGCAGCGGTGAGCCGATCGAGCCGCGTCTGTCGCTGCAGTGGTGGGTCAAGGTCGACACCCTGGCCAAGGCGGCCGGTGACGCAGTTCGCAACGGCGACACCGTCATTCATCCCAAGAGTCAAGAGCCACGCTGGTTCGCCTGGGTCGACAACATGCACGATTGGTGCATCTCGCGTCAGCTGTGGTGGGGCCACCGAATTCCGATCTGGTACGGCCCCGACGGCGAGACGGTGTGCCTGGGACCGGGGGAGACCCCACCCGAGGGGTGGGAGCAGGACCCCGACGTCCTCGACACCTGGTTCTCTTCCGGCCTGTGGCCCTTCTCGACGATGGGCTGGCCGGAGGCCACTCCCGAACTGGAGAAGTTCTATCCGACCGGCGTACTCGTCACCGGCTACGACATTCTGTTCTTCTGGGTCGCCCGGATGATGATGTTCGGCACCTACGTCGGAGCCGACGACGCCATCACCGCAGGAAAGCAGGGCCAACAGGTTCCGTTCCGAGATGTCTTCCTGCACGGACTGATTCGCGATCAGTTCGGTAAGAAGATGTCCAAGTCTCGGGGCAACGGCATCGATCCGCTCGACTGGGTCGACCGCTTCGGCGCGGATGCACTGCGGTTCACGCTGGCCCGCGGTGCCAACCCGGGTGCCGACATGTCCGTCGGCGAGGACCATGCGCAATCCTCGCGCAACTTCGCCAACAAACTGTTCAACGCCACCAAGTTCGCCCTGATGAACGGCGCAGCGCCGTCCGAGCTGCCGTCGCGCGCCGCACTCACCGACGCCGACCGTTGGATCCTCGACCGGCTCGATCAGGTTCGAGCAGAGGTGGATTCGGCGTTCGATCGCTACGAGTTCAGCAAGGCGTGCGAGGCGCTGTACCACTTCACGTGGGACGAGGTCTGCGACTGGTACCTCGAAATTGCGAAGGTGCAGTTCGCCGACGAGAGCATCGCCGAATCCACCCGTGGAGTCCTGGGCAACGTGCTCGACGCGGTGCTGCGCCTGCTGCACCCGGTCGTCCCGTTCGTGACCGAGACCCTGTGGAAGGTGCTGACAGGGGGCGAGTCCCTGGTGGTCGCCACGTGGCCGACCCCTGCCGCCGATCCGGTCGATCCTGTTGCTGCGCAACGCATCGAGGACATGCAGCGCCTCATCACCGAAATTCGTCGGTTCCGCAGCGATCAGGGGCTCAAGCCCTCGCAGAAGGTCGCCGCTCGCATCGTCGGAGTGGGTGACGCCGACCTGGAAGGCCAGATCTCGGCAGTGACCTCGCTGGCCCGGTTGACCGAGCCGGGTGCGGACTTCGCGGCGACGGCATCGGTGGAGGTGCGTACGAGCAAGGCCACCGTCGTCGTCGAGCTCGACACCTCGGGCACAGTCGATCTGGTCGCCGAACGCGCGCGACTGGTGAAGGATCTCGCCGCTGCGGAGAAGGAGTTGGCCCAGACGACCGGCAAACTGGGCAACGAGGCATTTCTGGCCAAAGCCCCGGACGCGGTGGTGGACAAGATCAGAACTCGTCAGACGATCGCTCGCGAAGAGATCGCGCGCATCGGCGCGCGCCTCGAATCGATGGGAAGCTAAGTGACCGAGCCGGACGACGCCCTGCCGTCACCACCACCGACCCCGGTCGACCTGGCCGAGCTCGCACTCGTCGAGGCCGAGCTCGACAAGCGTTGGCCCGAAACGAAGATCGAGCCGTCTACCGCCCGAATCTCGGCCCTGATGGACCTGCTCGGTTCTCCGCAGAAGGCGTATCCGTCGATCCACGTGGCCGGAACCAACGGCAAGACGTCCGTCACCCGCATGATCGATGCGTTGCTGACCGCTTTCCATCGGCGTACCGGCCGCACCACCAGCCCGCATCTGCAGATGGCTACCGAGCGGATCAGTATCGACGGCCGTCCGGTGTCCCCGCGCACCTACGTGGACACCTACAACGAGATCGCACCGTTCGTCGAGATGATCGATGCACAGTCCGAGGCCGCCGGTGGACCGCGGATGAGCAAGTTCGAGGTCGTCACCGCCATGGCGTTCGCGGCCTTCGCCGAGGCACCGGTCGAGGTCGCCGTCATCGAAACCGGGCTGGGCGGCCGCTGGGATGCCACCAACGTGGTCGACGGTGAGATCGCCGTCATCACCCCGATCGGTCTCGACCACGTCGAATTCCTCGGGGACGATCTGTCCACGATCGCGGGGGAGAAGGCCGGCATCATCAAGAAGGCACCGGAACTGCTCGTGCCACGGGACACGGTGGCCATCCTCGCCAAGCAGGAACCCGAGGTATCCGAGGTCCTGCTTCGTGCGGCGGTGCAGGCAGACGCTGCCGTGGCACGTGCCGGATCGGAGTTCACCGTTCTCGGTCGGCAGATAGCCGTGGGCGGACAACAGCTGGAGTTGCAGGGGCTGGGCGGTGTCTACACCGACATCTTCCTGCCGCTGCACGGAGAGCACCAGGCGCACAACGCCTCTCTCGCTCTCGCAGCAGTCGAGGCATTCTTCGGGGCGGGCCCGGACCGTCAACTCGACCAGGACACCGTGCGCGAAGCCTTTGCGACCGTGGTCAATCCCGGTCGTCTCGAGCGAGTACGCAACGCGCCCACGGTGTTTCTCGATGCCGCGCACAACCCGCACGGGGCCGCTGCACTGGCGGCCGCCCTGACCGACGAATTCGACTTCCGCAAACTCGTCGGGGTCGTCAGTGTCATGGCGGACAAGGACGTCGGCGCGATCCTCGAAGCATTGGAACCGGTGTTCGACGACATCGTCGTCACTCACAACGGGTCCGGTCGAGCGATGGATGTCGACGCATTGGCCGACATAGCCGTGGCCAAGTTCGGCGACGAGCGGGTCGTGGTGGCGTCGACGCTGCCCGATGCGCTCGAAACGGCGATCGGGTTGGCCGAAGAAGTGGCCGAGCCCGGCGAAGCCGTGTCCGGTGCCGGGGTCGTCGTCACCGGCTCGGTGGTGACCGTGGGCGCAGCGCGCACGTTGTTCGGAAAGGATCCCGCGTGAGCGAAGCAGAGTTTCGACCACCGACAACCGACCCGTGGAAGGGATTTCGCGGTGTGTCGGCGGGCACACTGGTACTGGAAGCGATCGTGACTCTGCTCGCTCTTCCGGTCGTGGCGACTCTCGGCGGCGGCGCAACGTGGTTCTCGACCACCTATATCGTGGCGCTCGCCGTGGTGATGATTCTGGCCGCGGGGAAACAGGGCGAACCCTGGGCGATGAAGCTCAACCTCGCGTTGCAGTTCTTCGTGATGGCCGGGGCGGTGTTCCATCTGTCCATCGGTGCCGTGGGTCTGATCTTCCTTGCCGTGTGGCTGTATCTGCTCTATCTGCGCCGGGACATCACCGAACGCATTCGACGCGGCATGCTGCCCGGGCAACGCGACTGACACCGGACCGGTCGGTTGGGGCCATGCGCCGCGCGACCGGGTGCCGGTGTCCATTACTGTCGTCGACGTGACCGATCGCACCCTAGTACTGATCAAGCCAGACGGAGTTGCCCGGCGTTACGTAGGAGAGATCCTCGGCCGCGTGGAGAAGAAGGGTCTGAGCATCGTCGCCCTCGAGCTCAAGACCGTCTCTCGCGACGTGGCCTCGGCTCACTACGCGGAGCACGAGAGCAAGCCGTTCTTCCCCGACCTTCTCGAGTTCATCACCTCCGGGCCCGTGGTGGCCGCGGTTCTCGAAGGCCCCCGTGCCATCGAAGCCTTCCGTCAGATCGCCGGCGGCACGGATCCGGTCGCCAAAGCAGTTCCCGGCACCATCCGAGGTGACCTGGCCCTCGACGGTCAGCAGAACCTGGTACACGGATCCGATTCGGTGGAATCCGCAGAGCGCGAGATCGCCCTGTGGTTCCCCGACCTGACCGCCTCCTAGAAGCCCGTCGCAGAGCACTTCCGCAGTCACGCCGCACCCGCTCGAAGTCCGATCGGTGCGGCGTGGCTCGTACGGATCATCGCGTGTGGGATACTCGACGGAGATCGACCCCACAGCACTTGTACGTTCACACGCTCCACCTCTGTTCAGCTCCACCGAAGTTCGCTAGAGAAAAAGTGCTCGTGGGATCGATCGGATGACTGTCGTCGACCCGCTGCCCGTCATCGCAGAGTCGCGAACGAGAGACAGGCTCGTTCGCGTTCATGCTTGATGATCAGGCGCTCGGATCGCCGAGACACCACCATCCAGCCAGGCACTGCACACGCCGTCGTCGGCCACCGAGATTCGCGAGGTGGCTCACACGATTTGTGGAGAGCGAGACCGAACAGCTGACGTCCAACCCGACGTGAGTACACAAGGATTGCCCTCGCGTGGCCGCGTCACACCCGATTTCGGATGAACGCGCCCGGGGGCCCGAGGAGACTACGTGGCCGATCAAAGCCCGCCCGAAGATGTACAGAGCACGAACGCAGGAAATCCGGAGGACACCGACGCGGTGTCGTCCGCGAAATCCGACGCGGTTTCCGTGCAACCCGACACCATCGAATTGCCGACCAGGCTGCGTGTGCATGCACTGGCGAAGATTCTGGGTGTGACCAGCAAGCAGTTGCTCGTCACTCTCGGTGAGCTCGGCATCGAAGCCCGCAGCGCGCAGTCGAGTCTGAGCCGAGACGTTGCCGAGTCGGTGCGCGATTCGGTGAACGGGCCGACCGCACCCGGCCCCGATGCCTCCGCAGCGGAGTCGCCGGCACCGAACGCGTCGACAGACCAGCAGCCCGAGCCCGCATCGGTCGAGGTCCCGGCCGAGACGGCTCCCTCGGTAGAGGTCCCCGCTGCCGAGGCAACGCTGTTCACCAGCGCGCCCACGGCCGAGCCCGAGGCCGCCCAACCCACGGCCACGACCTTCGCGACGCCGGTGTTCCTGCAGCCGGCAGCGGCAGAGCCCGCAGCAGAATCGGCGGATGCTCCGTCCGAGGCCCCCGCACGGCGTCGACGTAGCCGCAAGGCCGCACCCAAGGACGAAGCACCGTCCGATAACAACGCTGCGTCCGACAAGGCCACGGACGAGCCCGCGACCGGCGAGTCGCCCGTCGCCGAGAACGTCTCGACGGTCGCCGCCGACACCGCCGCGCAGGACACCGCTGTGTCCGGTGCTCCCGTGTCCGAGTCCGGTGCATCGGATGCGTCGTCCGACGAGTCCGGGGCGTCCTCGGCAGCGGACGGCTCGGGAGACGACGACGACCAGTCTCAGCCCCGTCGCCGTCGCCGCGGTCGCCGCGGTCGTGGGCGTGGACGCGGAGAGCAGTCGTCCGACGACAACTCGTCCGACGACAACTCGACCGACGAGGATTCGGACGACACCGACTCCGAGACGGACAGCAGCACGTCCGCCTCTTCGGCAGACGGCGAGTCCACCGGAGCGGACGAGTCCGACGATTCCGATGCCGACGAGACCTCCGGCGACGACCAGCCCTCGAGTTCGGGACGGCGTTCGCGTCGCTCGCGGTCACGCGGCCGCGGGTCCGATCGGCAGAACGCCACGGCCGACGCCACCACCGACGGGTCGGACAAGCAGGGCGAGGACAGTGACGACGAGTCCGAGTCCGGCGCTCAGGACAACTTCGGCGACTCCGACAACGGTGATTCCGACAACGGCGATTCGGACGGAGACGGCTCGAGCCGTCGTCGTCGGCGCCGCCGCCGTCGTAAGACCGGAGCCGAGGCCGCGGCAGAAGCAGCTGCGTCGTCCGAGGACGACCCGCCCAACACCGTCGTGCACGAACGCGAGCCGCGCAACAAGAGCCGCGCAGCGCGCGACGAGGTGCAGGGCATCTCCGGTTCGACTCGGCTCGAGGCCAAGCGGCAGCGTCGCCGCGACGGGCGCGATGCCGGCCGTCGTCGGCCGCCGATCCTCACCGAGTCCGAGTTCCTGGCGCGCCGCGAATCCGTGGACCGCGTCATGGTCGTGCGCGAGAAGGCGACACCGGATCACCCGCTGACCACACAGGTTGCCGTGCTCGAAGACGGCGTGTTGGTCGAGCATTTCGTCACCAGCAGTGCCACCGCGTCGATGGTCGGCAACGTCTACCTGGGCCGCGTTCAGAACGTGCTGCCCAGCATGGAAGCGGCGTTCATCGACATCGGCCGTGGTCGTAACGGTGTGCTGTACGCAGGCGAGGTCAACTGGGACGCCGCCGGTCTCGGCGGAAGCGCGCGCAAGATCGAGCAGGCCCTCAAGCCGGGCGATCAGGTTCTGGTGCAGGTCAGCAAGGACCCGGTGGGCCACAAGGGCGCTCGCTTGACGACTCAGCTGTCGTTGGCCGGACGCTTCCTCGTCTACGTTCCCGGTGGCAGTTCCACCGGAATCAGCCGCAAGCTGCCCGACACCGAGCGCAAGCGACTCAAGGAAATTCTGCGCGACATCGTTCCCCCCGAGGCCGGCGTCATCATCAGGACCGCGGCCGAGGGCGTCAGCGAGGAAGAACTCGCGCGCGACGTGACGCGGCTGCAGGCCCAGTGGGCCAGCATCGAAGAGCGGTCCGTGAACGCCGAAACAGGCAAGGGCGTGCAGCCGCAGACGCTGTACGAAGAGCCCGACATGTTGGTGAAGGTCATTCGCGACCTCTTCAACGAGGACTTCTCGAAGCTCGTCATCGAGGGCGACAAGGCGTGGACGACCACGTCGAACTACGTGGAAACCGTGGCTCCGGACATGATGGAGCGCCTGCAGCGATACGAGGCCAACGGCAGCTCCGTGGACGTGTTCGCAGCTCACCGCATCGACGAACAGCTGGCCAAGGCCCTCGATCGCAAGGTGTGGTTGCCCTCGGGCGGCACGCTGGTGATCGATCGCACCGAGGCGATGACGGTCGTCGACGTCAACACCGGAAAGTTCACCGGCTCCGGCGGCAACCTGGAAGAGACCGTCACCCGCAACAACATCGAGGCGGCCGAGGAAGTCGTTCGGCAGATGCGTCTGCGCGACATCGGCGGCATGATCGTCGTCGACTTCATCGACATGGTGCTGGAATCGAACCGCGATCTGGTGCTACGCCGCCTGACCGAGGCGTTGGGCCGTGATCGGACCCGTCATCAGGTGTCGGAGGTGACCTCGCTCGGTCTGGTGCAGATGACGCGCAAGAAGCTCGGCACGGGGTTGGTCGAGGCCTTCTCCACCACGTGCGAGCACTGCCAGGGTCGCGGAATCATCGTGCATCCGTTCCCGATCGACGCCAAGCCGGACTCCGACGGTGGACGCCCGAGCTCGTCACGTTCGGACTCGAACGGTTCGGGCAACGGCAGCAGGCGTCGACGCGGCAAGGACGCCAAGTCCGATGGAAACGATCGGTCCGACAACACCGAGCGGTCGACGCCGAACGGACAGTCGGGCACGACGGACGGGACCGACCACCCGGTGGTCGACCCGTCGATCAAGCGGGCACACCCCGTGGCCCTGGCGATGGCAGCGCACCACGACGACGTGGTCGCCGATGTCAGCCCCGCGGAGGTCTCGCAAGCAACGTCCGGCTCCGCCGGCGACAAGGACGAGTCGGTCACCGTGGTCTCGGCGGAGGACGTGGCTGTCGCGGCAGCGGCGAACGAGGACGCGGACGTCGTGCAGGCAACCGTGGACAGCGCGCAGGCTCACGAGCCGGTGCCGGCTGCAGAATCCGTCGGCGACGGCGGTTCCGCGGATACCGGGGCGACGCAGTCCTCCGACGACACCCCCGCCCAGCCGGAGCCGGTGGTGGCCACCCCACGACGGGGCCGACGGGTGGCTCGGAAGGCCGCCGCGCCGACCAGTGCTGCGCCGGATGCCGGTGTGCTGATGGTGGTTTCGGCCACGGCAGACGCCGACGATGGTGCCGACGCAGGTTCGGGTAGCGGTGACACGGTGGCCGATTCAGCGCCGCTGACAGCGGCGGCGGAGCAGCCTGTCGAGCAGGTGGACGTGCCGACCGCACGTCCGCGCAGGAGACGGGCAGCGGCACGTCCGGCAGGCCCGCCGGTGGACATCGATGTGTAGGGGTCGAGGCGGTTTGACCCTGGCCGTCTCTCTGCCGTAACCTTGATAAGTCGCTCCCGGTGACACTGTCTTGTTGTGCCTAGCGGTCCTGCAAGTGGAAACAGTTCTCGAGTGGTTCGGATGCAGTTCGGTCCGGATCGGCCGAATGGGAGCAAGCAAACACGTTTTACCAGACCAGTCGCGGTGCCATGCGCAACGCGAGCAAGTTCGAAGAAGCAAGGGGTAGCCCTCCGATGGCAACGTACGCGATCGTCAAGACCGGCGGAAAGCAGTACAAGGTCGCTGTTGGTGACCTCGTCAAGGTCGAGAAGATCGAGGGAGCGCCCGGCACTGCTGTCTCGCTTGCTCCGGTCCTCGTCGTAGACGGATCCGACCTGACCACAGATGCAGACAAGCTGGCAAAGATCTCGGTCGCCAGTGAGATCGTCGAGCACACCAAGGGCCCGAAGATCCGCATCCACAAGTTCAAGAACAAGACCGGATACCACAAGCGTCAGGGACACAGGCAGAAGCTGACTGTCCTCAAGGTCACCGGCATCAAGTAACCAGGTCTTACCGGACCCGAGTTCTTTTCAGCTGATTCACCCCGAGGAGGGTATGCAACATGGCACATAAGAAGGGTGCATCAAGCTCCCGTAACGGTCGCGACTCGAACGCACAGCGCCTCGGCGTCAAGCGTTTCGGCGGCCAGACCGTCGGCGCAGGCGAGATCCTGGTCCGCCAGCGCGGCACGCACTTCCACCCCGGCGTCAACGTCGGCCGTGGCGGCGACGACACCTTGTTCGCACTCGCTCCCGGCGCAGTCGAATTCGGTGCCAAGCGCGGACGCAAGACCGTGAACATCGTTCCGGTCACTGTAGAGGCCTAGTCCTTCTGCAGCTCGCGCTCACGATGACCGGCACGGCAGGCAACTGCCCGGGTCGGACGTCCACCGCGCACGTTCACAGCTCCCGATAGGGGCGGACCAGGGTCACGAGACCGGTCCGCCCCTATCGCTTTTTTCACCCCGTTTTTCTTCCAGAAAGGATCGAAGACAGCTATGTCACGATTCATCGACCGCGTGGTGCTGCACGTCAGCGCCGGCAAAGGTGGCAACGGCTGCTCTTCGGTTCACCGCGAGAAGTTCAAGCCTCTCGGCGGCCCGGACGGCGGCAACGGCGGTCAGGGTGGCGGAGTCATCTTCGTCGTCGACAGCAACGTCCACACATTGCTCGACTTCCACTTCTCCAGTCATGCGAAGGCCGGCAACGGAACTCAGGGCATGGGCGGAAACCGTGAAGGGGCCAACGGAGAGGACCTGATTCTCAAGGTCCCCGACGGCACCGTCGTGCTCGACAAGAAGGGCAACGTCCTCGCCGACATGATCGGTGAGGGAACGCGTTTCGACGCCGCTCCCGGCGGGCGCGGCGGGCTCGGCAACGCAGCACTGGCGTCCAAGGCTCGTCGAGCGCCCGGTTTCGCTCTGCTCGGCGAAGAGGGCATCGAACGCGAACTCGTCCTCGAACTCAAGTCCGTCGCCGACGTCGGCCTCGTCGGATTCCCGTCGGCCGGTAAGTCCTCGCTGGTTTCGGTTCTTTCCGCAGCGAAGCCGAAGATCGCCGACTACCCGTTCACCACACTGGTGCCCAACCTCGGTGTCGTCTCCAGTGGAGACACCACGTTCACCGTCGCCGACGTCCCCGGACTGATCCCCGGCGCGAGTCAGGGCCGCGGTCTCGGACTGGACTTTCTGCGTCACCTCGAGCGATGCGCTGTGCTCGCACACGTAGTCGATTGCGCGACACTGGATCCGGGCCGTGACCCGATCTCCGACGTCGACGCTCTCGAAGCGGAGCTGGCGGCCTACAAGCCGGCCCTGTCCGGTGATGCCAGCCTCGGTGATCTCGCCGACCGGCCCCGCATCGTCGTACTGAACAAGGCAGACATTCCCGAGGGTGCCGAGCTCGCCGAAATGGTCACCGCGGAATTCGAGTCTCGCGGCTGGCCGGTGTTCACCATCTCCGCAGTGACGCGCGCCGGTCTCAAGCCTCTGACGTTCGCGTTGGCGAAGCTCGTCGAGGATTACCGCACAGCTCACCCGGCACCGGAGCCGCGGCGTCAGGTGCTGCGTCCCGTCGCACGAAACGACGACAGCTTCAAGGTCGTCAAGGATCCGGACATCCCGGACGGCTTCATCGTGCGCGGTACCCGTCCGGAACGGTGGGTGCGCCAGACGCAGTTCACCAATGACGAGGCTGTCGGCTACCTCGCGGACCGCCTCGCGCGGCTCGGCGTCGAGGATGCACTGATCAAGGCGGGCGCTCAGCCGGGCGCGTCGGTCACCATCGGCGACGTGTCCTTCGATTGGGAACCGCAGACCCCGGCCGGTGTCGAGATCACGATGACCGGTCGCGGCACCGATGCTCGACTCGATCAGGTCGAGCGCATCGGTGCCTCCGAGCGCAAGCACGCCCGTCAGGTTCGCCGCGGGCTCGATACCGAACAGGAGTAGACGAGGTGTCGGTGCGTGAATCCGATTCGCCCGCAGAGGCTCTCACCGATACCCGTCGTACGATCGCCGACGCCAAGCGCATCGTGGTCAAGATCGGATCCTCGGCGCTCACCAGCCTCGATGCCGGTCTCGATCTGGCTCGACTGGACCTGTTGGCCGACGCCATCGAGTCGCGGATGCGTAGCGGCACCGACGTGGTCGTCGTCTCGTCGGGCGCGATCGGTGCAGGCATGGCCCCACTCGGTCTCACCAGACGCCCACGTGACCTCGCAACGAAGCAGGCTGCGGCGAGCGTAGGTCAGCTTGCTCTGGTCAACGCCTGGAGTTCGTCGTTCCACCGGTACGGCCGCACGGTCGGGCAGGTGTTGCTGACCGCCGAGGACATCGCGCGGCGAACCAATCACCGTAATGCGCAGCGCACCTTGGATCGGCTACGGTCGCTCGGCGCAGTAGCGATCGTCAACGAGAACGACACCGTGGCCACCGCCGAGATTCGGTTCGGTGACAACGATCGGTTGGCGGCACTCGTGGCACACCTCGTCGGTGCCGACGCGCTGTTCCTGCTCTCGGATGTGGACGGGCTCTACGACGGTGACCCGCGCAAGGGTTCGGCCACGTTGATCCCCGAGGTGACCAGCCCGGAAGATCTGGACGGCGTCGTCGCCGGGTCCGGGGGAGCGCTCGGTACCGGCGGTATGGCCTCCAAACTCTCTGCTGCGCGCCTGGCGGCCGACGCCGGGGTTCCGGTGCTGCTGGCCGCGGCATCCGATGCTGCTCACGCTCTGACGACGTCCGCAGTGGGCACCGCCTTCGCGGCGCGCCCGACGCGGTTGTCGGCACGAAAGTTCTGGGTGCGGCATGCGGCCGACGCGGCAGGCGAGCTACACCTCGATGCCGGTGCCGTGCGAGCAGTCGTCGAGCGGCGCAGGTCGTTGTTGTCTGCGGGGATCACGGCCGTGTCCGGTTCTTTTCACGGCGGAGACGTCGTCTCTCTTGTCGATACCGACGGTGTACTGGTGGCCCGTGGGGTCGTCGCCTACGACTCCGGGGAGTTGTCCGGAATGCTCGGGCGGTCCACGGGGGAGTTGGCCGCGGAGCTACAGCGTCCGGTGGTTCACGCGGACGATCTCGTCCGCGCCTGATCGGACGCGTCAGCCAGCGCTGTCGCTGTTTCCGAACAGCCGGTATGCAGTGTGAGAGAGGCGAATTCGTCGCCACGGGTAGAACCCCGATTGACGATGACAACGGGCGTGCCGGTCTTGAACGCGTGTCTGACGAATCGCAGGCCCGACATCACGGTCAGCGAGGACCCCAGCACCAGCAGCGCGTCGCTGCGATCGACGAGGTCGAAGGCCTCGGCGACGCGCGGTTTGGGGACACTCTCGCCGAAATAGACGATGTCGGGTTTGAGTATGCCGGAACAGGATTCGCAATCGACCATCCGAAAATGCGCGGTGGACGAGATGATCGCGTCGGCATCGGGTGCGATCTCGACGCCCTCGGCCGGAGCAACGGATTCGACGAAGCCGGGGTTGGCTCGATCCAAGCGTCCGGCCAACTCGAACCTCGACACCAACCGCTCGCAGTTCAGGCAGCGCACGCGGGCGTAGACACCGTGGAGATCGATGACGTTGCGGCTGCCGGCCTTGGTGTGCAGCATATCGACGTTCTGGGTGATGATGCCGGTGACGACTCCTGCGCGTTCGAGACGGGTCAGGGCTCGGTGGCCGTCGTTGGGCACTGCCGCGTCCATGTGTCGCCAACCCACGTGATTACGCGCCCAGTAGTGCCTTCTGAACTCGGCATCACCGATGAACTGCTGAAAAGTCATCGGATTGCGCGGTGGTGACTTCGAACCCCGATAGTCCGGAATTCCGGAGTCGGTCGACATGCCGGCACCGGTGAGCACTGCAACAGTTCTTCCGTCCAGCATCGAGAGCAATTGCCGATACGTTTCCGCGGGCGCGGTCGGAGCATTCACCTCGTCCAGGATAGCGAAGAGTCGTGTCACGCATCGACCGACAACGACGACACCGGGCCCGCACCGACAATGCGTCGGTGCGGGCCCGGTGTTGTGGCGAGATGCGTTACGCAGGTACCTCGACGAGGGGGTACACGCCGTTTTCGTCGTGCGTCTCGTTGCCGACGACCGGCGGGTTGAACACACACAGCATGCGCATTGTCGTGCGCGGCTCGACGGTGTGACGCTCGTGCCCGTTGAGCAGGTACATCGACCCCGGTCCGAGCTCGTACGTCTGTCCGGTCTCGCGATCGGTCAGCGTTCCTTCACCCTCGATGAGCCACACCGCTTCGACATGATTCGCGTAGTGGAAGTTGTTCACCGTTCCGGGCTGGATGGTGGTCTCGTGGAACGAGAAGCCGACCTTGTCGCCGCCCAGAATGATTCTCTTGCTGCGCCAGTTGCCGTCCTCGCTCGAGATGTCGCGGTCGGTTCCGGTGATTTCTTCGGTGGTGCGAACGATCATGCGATGTCTCCTTCGATGTCGGTGTGTGCTGGACGCTGCTAGGACAGAACTTTCGCCACTGCACTTTCGATGATGTCCAGGCCGCGGTCGAGCTCGTCGATCGTCGTGGTCAACGGAGGAAGAAGCTTGACGACCTCGTCCTTGGGGCCCGCGGTCTCGACGAGCAGACGCTCGTCGTAGCACAGCTGAGACACCTTGCCGGCCAACTCCGCGTCGTCGAACACCAGGGCCTGGACCATGCCACGACCGCGGGTCGAGATGCCGTCGAACTTGGCGCACAGCTTGATGAATCGATCCTGGATGTGCTCGCCCTTGGCGAGGGTTTCCTTCTCGAACTTGTCGTCGGACCAGTAGTGGTCGATGGCTGCCTTTGCCGTGACGAACGACGGGTTGAAGCCGCGGAAGGTGCCGTTGTGCTCACCCGGTGCCCAGACGTCCAGCTCGGGCTTGAACAGTGTCAGCGCCAGCGGCATGCCGTAGCCGCCGATGGACTTCGACAGGGTGACGATGTCCGGGGTGATGCCGGCTTCCTCGAACGAGAAGAATTGGCCGGTACGGCCGCAGCCCATCTGCACGTCGTCGACGATCAGCAGAATTTCGCGTCGCGAGCACAGTTCGGCCAACGCGCGCAACCACTCCGGACGTGCGACATTGATGCCGCCCTCGCCCTGAATGGTCTCTACGATCACCGCGGCCGGACGGTTGAATCCACTGCCCGAGTCGTCGAGAACGCGCTCGAACCACTGGAAGTCCTCGGTGACGCCGCCGAAGTAGTTGTCGTACGGCATCGGAGTGGTGTGCACCAATGGAATTCCGGCGCCAGCTCGCTTCATCGAGTTGCCGGTGACCGACAACGCGCCGAGTGTCATGCCGTGGAATGCGTTGGTGAAGTTGATGATCGCCTCGCGCCCGGTGACCTTTCGAGCGAGCTTGAGTGCTGCCTCGACGGTGTTGGTGCCCGTCGGGCCGGGGAACTGAACCTTGTAGTCCAAGCCGCGGGGGTCGAGGATGTTCTTCTTGAACGACTCGAGGAACTCACGCTTGGCGACGGTGGACATGTCGAGTCCGTGGGTGATGCCATCGCTGGTGATGTAGTCCACCAACGCGCTCTTGATCATGTCGTTGTTGTGGCCGTAGTTGAGTGCGCCTGCGCCACCGAAGAAATCGAGGTAGTCGTTGCCGTTCTCGTCGGTGATGACCGAGTTCTTCGCTGTGGTGAACACGGCGGGCCACTGGCGACTGTAGCTACGCACGCCGGACTCGACGGTCTCGAATACATCGGGCTTCTCTGTTGTCACTGTGTTCTTTTCGGTCATGTTCTGCTTGTTCCTTTCGTAATTCCGCGATGCATCCGGGCCTACGGTGTAGAGCTCTTCTGCTTCGTGGCTATCAGGGAAATCGTTGGGCGCGAACAAATCCGACTTGACGATGTCGGTGCCTCGCTTGCGTGCGAGGCTGGTGAAGGTTGCGATGGACGCCTCGTTGTCGGGGCTGATCGTGGTTTCGAGGTGCGTGATGCCCTGTGGCTCGAGGCGGTCGAGCAGCTCCATGAGCATGCGACCGGCAAGTCCCTTGCCGCGCTGGTCCGCATCCACGGCGACCTGCCACACGAACAAGGTTCGAGGGGCGTCCTGGCGGATGTATCCGGTGACGAATCCGACTGCGCGGCCGTCGATGTCGGATACGACAGTGGTGGCCGCGAAATCTCGGCACCACAACACGTACGAGTAGCTGGAGTTCAGATCCAGAACCCGTGAATCTCTTGCGATCTCCCAGAGCCGGACTCCGTCGGAGATCTGTGGCTTACGAAACTTCACTGCGTCCGGCGCAGTGAGCGGGGTACCTCTCAGCAATGCAGGCTTCATAGGAAATACGACCGTAACAAGGAGGCGGGAGCATATCGAGTGCGTCGGAGAATCGACGCCCGAATCGGACATGCTTTGCCTGGTTAACCGCCGATTGTGATGGTGCTCACATATTTCGGGATCGGCTGGCGGTACCCACCTGGCGCGTTTTCAAACCCGCACTCCGAGAAGGCCCTGGTTCGGCGTAGCCGCTGCGCCCTATTTGGGCGTTGCCAATGCGAAGGGGAGGATCGCATCCGCTCCCGCAGCCTGCAGTGCAGCGGTCGCACACGTGAACGTCCAACCGGTGTCGGTGAGCAGATCGACGAGCAGAATCGGCCCGTCCACGGACGATACGTCCGGAACGTCCCACGAGTCCACCAGGCCGGCAACTCGGAAGGCCGAATTCGCGGCCGATACCGGAGGATGTCCCGGTCTGACCTGCATCACTCCCAGGTTCTGCAGCTTCCCGACGGTTGCCAGGCGCTCGGCTACCGAGCGCACCAGCAGTGGGTGGGTGGGGGAGTCGAGGGCCAGCACGGCGGTCGGCCGGTCGGCCCAGTCCCAGTTGGCCAGCACCGAGATGCAGGCCTTCTCCAGCGCCTCGGTGACGGGAGCGTCGGGTGCATCCAGCAGGGCTCGCAAGCGTCCACCCCACCCGAGGTCGGTGAGGCGGCCGAGAACGCGACCCGGTCGGTGCGGGTTGCCGATCTTGCCCGAGAGCGATACACCGAGCTTTTTCATCCCACTGGGCCACTGCTTTCGGGGCTGGAGATCGAGTCCGGGGCGATCGAGCCGGGCCCTCGCAGAGTCGACCGACGTGGCATCGACCGCGGACGAGAGATGCTCGCCCGTGCAGTTGTCGCATCGGCCGCAACGGTCGGACTCGGTTCCGGGTGCGCCGAGATCGGGGTCGTCGAGCTGCCGGCGAAGAAATTCCATCCGGCACCCATCGGTGCTCTGGTAGTCGAGCATCGCCTGCTGCTCACGGTCCCTGGCTTGCTCGAGACGTTCGTAGCGGCTCGCGTCGTACGTCCACGACTCACCGGTGGCCATCCAACCGCCACGGACGCGTCTGACGGCACCGTCGACGTCCAGGACCTTGAGCACCATCTCGAGCCTGCTGCGATTGAGCTCGACCAGTGGCTCGAGAGCTTGAGTCGACTGAGCCTTGTCGGTATCGAGTGCATCGATGACCTGTCGCACGAGATGTTCCCGCGGGAATGCGACGGAGGCGAAATAGCTCCAGATCTGCCGGTCCTCGTGGCCGGGGAGTAGTACGACGTCGGCGCGTTCGGTGGCGCGGCCGGCGCGACCGACCTGCTGGTAGTAGGAGATCGGCGAGGACGGTGCCCCCATGTGCACGACGAAGCCGAGGTCGGGTTTGTCGAACCCCATTCCGAGTGCGGAGGTCGCGACGAGCGCCTTGACCCGGTTTGCGAGTAGGTCGGCTTCGAGTGATTCGCGTTCGGTGGGGTCGGTCTGACCGGTGTACGACGCCACGACGTGGCCCTGGTCGGTGAGCAGCGCGGCGAGATCCTTGGCGGCCGAGACCGTCAGCGTGTAGATGATTCCGGAGCCCGGCAGGGTCTTCAGGTGATCGCCGAGCCACGCTGCGCGCTCGGTGGCGTTCTCGATCCGCACCACCGACATCCGTAGTGAGTCTCGTGCGAGTCCGCCGCGTAGGACCAGGGTGTCTCCGCCGCCGACCCCGAGTTGGGCGGCGACGTCGTCGACCACCCGGTCGTTCGCGGTCGCGGTGGTGGCCAGCACGGGTATGCCGTCGCGCAGTTCGGCGATGAGGGTTCGGATCCGCCGGTAGTCGGGCCGGAAATCATGTCCCCAATCGGAGACACAGTGGGCCTCGTCGACCACGACCAGGCCGGCGTCACCGGCCAACGACGGCAGCACCTGGTCGCGGAAGTCGGGATTGTTCAGGCGCTCGGGGCTGACCAACAGCACGTCGAGCTCACCCGAGTTCACCTGTTGATGGATCTCGTCCCACTCGGTCATGTTGCCCGAGTTGATGGTCGCCGCCCGCACCCCGGCACGCTGCGCAGAGGCGACCTGGTTTCGCATCAACGCCAGCAGCGGCGACACGATGACCGTCGGTCCCAGACCCTGGGCGCGCAGTAGTTTCGCGGCGATGAAGTAGACAGCCGACTTACCCCAACCGGTCCGCTGGACCACCAACGCACGCCGACGGTGCACGACCAGCGCCTCTATTGCCGTCCACTGGTCCTCGCGCAACACCGCATCGGGGCCGGCGAGCTCACGCAGCAGCCTTTCGGCGTCTTCGCGCAAGTTGCCTACGGTCGCGTGCGTCGCTGTCGTCATACTGTTCATCGTGCAGCATCGGTACGACAGAGAGCAGAGCCGGCGGTGAGCGACCCGGCATCGCACCGCAACCTCGCGGCCTTGGCAACGGTGTTCGTCGGCGGCGCGGCAGGCACTGCTGCTCGCTATGCGATCGAGGAACGTCTCCCGCACACGACGTCGCAGTGGCCTCTCGCCACCTTCGGAATCAACATCGTCGGTGCTTTCGTGCTGGGGTTGCTGCTCGAGTCGCTGCTGCGCAGTGGTCCCGATGCGGGTGGACGGCGTCGGCTCCGGTTGCTCGGCGGTTCGGGGTTCTGTGGCGCGTTCACCACGTACAGCACCTTCGCCCTCGAAACGGTCGAGGGTGTCCGGGGCGGGTTCACCGGACTGGCGTCGGCATATGCCGTCGTCAGTGTGGTGTTGGGAGTTGTGGCGGCCGGAGCCGGAATCATGTTCGCCGGCAGGGTGATCCGATGATCGCGGCCCTGGTGATCCTGGCCGGCGCGCTCGGGTCGGTCGCGCGATTCTTCGTCGATGCGGAGGTGAAGTCACGGCTGAGCTCGCGCACGAGCTTCCCGTGGGCAACCGTCGGCATCAACATCTCGGGCTCGTTCCTGCTCGGGTTGCTGGCCGGCTGGGTGATGCTGCGCGCCGGCTCCACCGATGCGCAGGCAGTTCTCGGAACCGGGTTCTGTGGGGGCTACACCACCTTCAGTACCTCGACCGTGGACACCGTGCGGTTACTGCAGCAGGGCCGTCGGGTCGACGCCGCCGTCAACGCGATCGGCACGCTGGTGGCGTCCGTACTCGCGTGCGGTGGCGGTCTGGCGCTCGCCTCGGCTCTGTAGTCGAGGCGGGTGCCACACTTCAGGCTTGGCTGACGCGCACCATGTTTCCGGCCGGGTCGCGGAACGCGGCATCGCGGGCACCCCAGGGCTGACTCGTCGGCTCCTGCAGTATCTCGCCCGTACCCGCCGCGCGGATCCGCTCGAACGCGGCATCGAGGTCGTCGGCGCGGAACAGTAGTCCCGGCAACTCGCCCTTGGCCAGCAGCGCGGCGAGCTGATCGCCCAGTTCCCGAGAACGGCCTGCGTGCGGCTGCGACAGCACGACCTCGATCTCGGGTTGTTCGCTGGTGGACAGCGTGATCCAGCGGTAGCCGTCGTTGGCCACCTCGCTCTTGACCTCGAGTCCGAGAGCGTCTCGGTAGAACGCAACCGAGGCATCGGGGTCGTCGGTGTAGACGTGAACGTGGCTCAGTGAAAGTGTCATGGATGAAGGCTAGGACGCCCCGGCCGCAGATGCTTCTTCGATTCTGCTCGGCTCGGTCACCGCCGCCGTCGGGGATGTGGGCCCTCGCATCGGGCGTCCGAGAACCATCGCCGTGCAGCTGGGTACGGCGTGGCTGCCACGATGATCGCGGGCGCGGTAGGCGCTCGGTGTCTCGCCCACGATCTCGGTGAATCTCGAGCTGAACGACCCGAGGCTGGTACAACCGACCGCGAAGCATGCCTCGGTGACCGTGACGTCTCCGCGTCGCAGCAGCGCTTTGGCGCGCTCGATCCGTCGTGTCATCAGATGCGCGTACGGCGTCTCGCCGTAGGCCTCTCGAAACCGGCGACTGAAATGTGCAGTGGACATCAGCGCGGTTCTGGCGAGTGAGGGGACGTCGAGCGGTTGCGCGAAATCGCGATCCATTCGATCGCGCGCGCGGCGCAGCAGGCGAAGCTCGGTCGGGTCGTACGCAGTCATCGCGCGTCCGCACCGTGAAGGGATTCGATCTGGGCCCTCGTTCCCGAGGACGAGCCCGCGCCCGCTCCCGTCGCAGCGAAAGCACCTGCGGCGACGGCCCATTCGACTGCAGCGCGGGGACCGCTCGACCAGGACGCCGCGAGTGCCCCGGCGAAAGCGTCGCCCGCTCCGGTGGTGTCGACCGCCTCGACC
This sequence comes from Rhodococcus sp. 06-1460-1B, assembly GCF_002258475.1. Classification (NCBI taxonomy): domain Bacteria; kingdom Bacillati; phylum Actinomycetota; class Actinomycetes; order Mycobacteriales; family Nocardiaceae; genus Rhodococcus; species Rhodococcus sp. 06-1460-1B. The sequence goes on along the minus strand of NZ_NOYS01000025.1, from coordinate 103,642 downwards.
TTCGGCGCAGGTACTTCGAACGATTCCGAGCCGCGGTATCTCGCGCCTCGTGCGCCCAGCGTGGTGACCACATGTTCTATGTCGTCCGCTCGGCTCCCGATGCGCGCTTCCTCGGCCTCGTTGACCACCAGGACGTCGGTGGCGGCAACCAGAGCGTCGGGCAGATCCCGGACGGGGGACGGGTTGAGCATCGTCACGACGTCGTGGGAGTGCGCGTACTCGAACGCGGCGAGCACGGTCTCGAGAGGAATCTCCAACTGGCACAGCAGGATATCGGCACCGCCGATGACCGCCAGGTCGTCGTCGGTGAGTTCGTGCACGCCGCCGTTGGCTCCGGCGACGACCACGATGTTGTTCTCGGCTCGGTCGTCGACGGTGATGGCGGCGATACCGGAGGCTCCTGCTGCGGTTCGCAGAGCGTGGTCGTCGACGCCTGCGCTGGTGAGTGTGTGCCGCAGTGTCGGCCCGAATTCGTCGTCCCCGACCGCCCCGACGAAGCTCACGCGAGCTCCCGACTTCGACGCCGCGATCGCCTGGTTGGCACCTTTGCCGCCGGGAGCGGTGTCGAACGAGGTCCCCATCACGGTTTCGCCCGGTTCGGGCAGGGCGGGGGTCCGAGTGATCAGGTCCATGTTGATGCTGCCCAGTACGACGATGCGTGGGCTGTTCGAGCGAGGGTTCGATGCGGACACGACCGAACCCTATCGCCCCGGGCTCGACCGAACGGCGTGATCCGGCCCCGAATTCGTAATTGCAGATTGTTGACAATCCGTAATCGGTGGGTGACGATGGCACCCATGACAGCGTCGACTCGCACCCACCTCAGCCCCGCACTCAAGCAGGCGACCCCGATCGTCGTCGACCACGGAAAGGGCAGCTGGATCATCGGGACCGACGGGCGCAAATACCTCGACTTCACCACCGGCATCGGCGTCACCAGCACCGGTCATTGCCACCCCCGCGTGGTCGAGGCAGCTCGCGAGCAGGTGGGCAAGATCATCCACGCCCAGTACACGACCGTCATGCATCAACCCCTGCTCGCGCTGACGGACAAGCTCGGAGAAGTGTTGCCTGCCGGGTTGGACAGTGTGTTCTACGCGAACTCGGGATCCGAGGCGGTCGAGGCGTCGATCCGATTGGCGCGCATGGCAACCGGTCGACCGAACATCGTTGCATTCCACGGCGGCTTCCACGGGCGAACGGTGGCGGCTGCATCGCTCACCACGGCGGGAACCAAGTTTCGGTCGGGATTCTCGCCGATCATGGGTGGGGTGCACATCGCACCGTTTCCGTATGCATTTCGGTACGGATGGGACATGGACACCGCAGTCGCCTTCGCGCTGAAGGAACTCGACTACCTGTTGATGACGATGTCCAGCCCCGCCGACACGGCTGCGTTCATCATCGAGCCGGTGCTGGGCGACGGCGGGTACCTGCCCACGCCCCCTGCATTCCTCGAGGGCTTGCGCGAACGCGCCGACACCCACGGCATCGTCCTGATCGTCGACGAGGTGCAGGCCGGAGTCGGACGCACCGGAACGTTCTGGGGCCATCAGCACTCGTCGATCACTCCCGACATCCTCATCACCGCAAAAGGACTCGCCAGCGGGTTCCCGATTTCGGCGATCGCCGCATCGGCAGAGCTGATGGGCAAGGCATGGCCGGGGTCGCAAGGCGGAACCTACGGCGGTAACGCCGTCGCTGCTGCAGCGGGAGTCGCTACCCTCGACGTCGTGCGCGAGGAAGGTCTGGTCGACAACGCGGCAGCGCAGGGCCGAGTTCTCCTCGACGGCCTTCTCGCGCTGAAGGAACAGCACCCGGCCATCGGTGATGCTCGGGGACTCGGATTGATGCAGGCGCTCGAATTCGTCGACAGCTCGGGCAATCCCGACGCCGCCGCTGCTCTGCGGGTGCAACAGGGTGCCATCGACGAAGGGCTGCTGTTGCTCACCTGCGGTGCGCTCGGCAACGTGGTTCGTATCATCCCCGCACTGATCGTGAACGACGACGAGATGACGTTCGGACTCGACGCGTTGTCGCGGACATTGAAGAACGTCCTGTGACAGCAGCCCCTGTTCGTTCCGAGGTGCCCGCACTCGTACAGCGAGTGCGAAGACTGGGCATCGATGTCGACGATTCGTCCCGACGGTTGGCCGAATACTCCTACGACGCGTCGAACTACCGAGTCCCGCCGGCCGCTGTCGTCTTTCCGCGCAGCGCCGACGAAGTGGCCACGGTCGTGTCGCTGTGTGCCGCCGCCGACGTTGTCGTCATCGGGCGTGGCGGCGGTACCTCCATGGCGGGCAACGCAATCGGCCGTGGAATCGTCCTCGACTTCTCGCGCCACATGAACCGGGTGCTCTCGGTCGACACCGAGTCCAGGACTGCCGTCGTCGAGCCCGGAATCGTCATCTCGGAGTTGCAACGTCAGCTGGTGACGCGGACCGACGGTGCCTTCACCTTTGCGCCCGATCCGTCCAGCAAGACCCGCGCGACGGTGGGCGGAGCCGTCGGCAACGACGCGTGCGGTAACCACTCCGTGCGGTACGGACGCACCGCCGATCACACGGTGGCCATGGACGTGGTGACCGCCGACGGATACCTGCTGCGAGTCACCCGCACCGGTGTGCAGGCGCTGCGAACCCAGGACTCGGCGGCTGTGGCTGCAGCCGAGCGCATTTCGAGCGAGCTGCGCTCGCTGGTGTCCGACAACCTGGCCCTCTTTCGGGTCGAGTTGGGTCGCATCCCGCGTCAGGTATCGGGATTCCACCTCTCGCATCTGTTGCCGGAGAACGGTTTCGACGTTGCCCGGGCCCTCGTCGGAAGCGAAGGTGCCTGCGTGGTGATCGTGTCGGTGACCGTCGCCGTCGTGCCCGTACCCCCAGCCGCACTGCTGCTGTGTCTCGGATACGACGACGTGGTGGCCGCCGCGGCGGACGTGACGACCATTCTCGAGTTCTCACCCGCCGCCGTCGAAGGAATCGACGACAACATCGCCGGCACGATGGAGTATCGCCGCGGACCGGACTCGGTACGGGGGCTCCCTGCAGGAAATGCCTGGTTGTACGTCGACCTCGACGGGTCCGATGCGACAGAAGTGCAGGACAAGGCATCTCGGTTGCTCGAGGCGCTCGGTCGGCTCGGGCGCGTCAAAGAGGGTCGTATCGTGACCGATGCGGCCGATCGCGCAGCGTTGTGGCGGGTGCGCGAGGACGGTGCTGGTTTGGCGACGCGCCTGGCGAGTGGAGTCGAGTCCTGGGGCGGTTGGGAAGACGCCGCCGTGGCACCGGAAAACCTGTCGGCGTATCTCGCGGACCTGAATTCGCTACTGGCCGAACACGACTTGACCGGAGTGATGTACGGCCACTTCGGTGCCGGCTGCATGCACGTACGGATCACCTTCGACCAACGCACCGACGCCGGACGACGAGTGATGTACGACTTCCTGCGCGCTGCCGCACGCGTCGTCGTCAAGCACGGCGGCAGTCTTTCGGGCGAGCACGGTGACGGCCGCGCGCGCTCGGAGTTGTTGCCGGTCATGTATTCCCCTCGCATGCTCGACGCCTTCTCCCGGTTCAAGCGCATCTGGGACCCCGCGGGAATCCTGAACCCCGGATCCATCACCGACCCCGAACCCCTGATGGACAACCTGATGCTTCAAGGCATCCCGGCCCGGGAGTGGAAGACCAGCTTCGATCTGCACCAGATAGGGTCGCGACCCGATCTGGACCCGTTCGTCCATGCCACCCAATCCTGTGTGGGCGTGGGGAAATGTCGAACGACAACCGGTGGCGTCATGTGCCCGAGCTACCGTGCGACGGGTGACGAGAAGGATTCGACGCGGGGCCGGGCGCGGGTGCTGCAGGAGATGGTGCGCAGTTCTCCGACGGTGGCCGACGGATGGGCATCGAAGGACGTTGCGGAGTCGCTCGATCTCTGCCTGTCGTGCAAGGCTTGCTCCTCGGACTGTCCCGTCGGCGTCGACATGGCCACGTACAAATCGGAGTTCCTCGACCATCACTACGCGAGGCGGCTGCGGCCGCTGTCGCACTACTCGCTCGGGTGGTTGCCTCGATGGCTCGCGGTGACGATGCGAACGGCACCGCTGCTCAATCGTCTGCTGACACCCCGGGTGTCGGCAGTGGCGGCACGTCTGGGTGGGCTGACCACCGAACGCGCATTGCCTCGGTTCGCGTCGTCGAAGGAACTGGCCGATGCCGTCCGAGTCGGCGGTGGCCGCGACGCCGATGTGGTGCTCGTCGTCGACACGTTCACACAGGGATTTCGCCCCGAGGTCGCGGGTGCGGCACAACGCGTTCTCGAAGACTCCGGACGCACCACCGAATGCCGAACGGATGTGTGTTGCGGTTTGACGTGGATTTCGACGGGTCAGCTGAAGTCCGCTCGCAAGCAGCTGACGAAAGCCGTTGCGGCGCTGGACGACGGTACCGACAGGCCGATCGTCGTGACCGAACCGAGCTGTGCGGCCGCGTTCCGTAAGGACATGCCCGAACTGGTCCCCACGGACGCGGCGAGGAGGGTCGCGGCGCGCGTCCAGAGCTTTGCCGGAGCGGTGATCGATCAAGCAAGCGCGGGCTGGCAGCCCGCGGGCGACATGCCGGCTGCGGTCACGGTGCAGACTCACTGCCACGAGTACGCCGTGTTCGGCGATGCAACGCAGCGCCGGGCCCTCGCCGCCGTGGGCGTCGAGTCGGTACGTGAGGCCACCGGATGTTGCGGTGTAGCAGGAAATTTCGGCTTCGAGAGTCGGCATTACGAGCTCAGCATGGATGTCGCCGAGCAGGCTCTCGCGCCCGCGTTGCGGGCCACCGAACCCGACACTCCTGTTCTGACCGATGGATTCAGCTGTCACATGCAGGTGCGCCAACTGACCGGTGACTCGGGCGACGATGCATCCGTACACCTGGCGCAGATACTCGATCCACGTTCGACGAAAGGACCGCGGCCATGACCGCCAGCTCGACCACCAGCCTCACGCGTCCGCGCATCACCTCTCCCACAGATTGTTTCATCGGTGGGGCGTGGTCGCCGTCGGTATCGGACGCCCGATTCGACGTCGTGGACCCGGCCACGGGCGAGGTCATCGCCACGGTTGCGGACGGCGGTATCGCGGACGCAGAGAAAGCGCTCGCTGCAGCCGTCGACTCCGCGGCGGAGTGGGCGGCCACCGCACCGCGAGTGCGAAGCGACATACTGCGGACGGCATACGAGATGATCATGGCCCGCTCGGAGGAACTCGCTGCGATCATCACCGCCGAGATGGGTAAACCGCTCGCCGACGCGCGCGGCGAGGTGGCGTACGGAGCCGAGTTCTTTCGCTGGTTCTCCGAGGAAGCGGTACGCATCTCGGGTGATCACACCCTGACCGGAGACGGGAAGAACCGCGTCGTGGTCACCCGCGCGCCGGTCGGGCCCTGCATTCTCGTCACGCCGTGGAACTTCCCGCTGGCCATGGGAACTCGCAAGATCGGGCCCGCCCTTGCGGCAGGCTGCACCGTCGTGTTCAAGCCCGCCGAGCAGACGCCGCTGACCGCACTTGCACTGGTGCAGATTCTGCACGAGGCGGGGGTGCCTGCGGGCGTCGTCAACATCGTGCCGACCACCGATGCGTCGGGTGTCGTGGGGTCGTGGATGAGCAGCGGCGCTGCCCGCAAGATCAGCTTCACCGGATCCACGGCAGTGGGCAAGATTCTGCTCGAACAAGCGGCGGCGACGGTGATGCGGACGTCGATGGAGCTGGGTGGGAATGCACCCTTCGTGGTGATGGACGATGCAGATCTCGACCGCGCCGTCGACGGAGCCATGGTTGCCAAGATGCGCAACATGGGCGAAGCATGTACCGCAGCGAACCGGTTCTTCGTTCACCGCAGTGTGGCACAACGCTTCTCGGATGCTTTGGCCGACCGAATGGGTGCGCTGAGGGTGGGCGCGGGCGCTTCTCACGGCACCGAGGTGGGGCCGCTGATCGACGACGCAGCCCGGGGCAAGGTCCAGGCGCTGGTCGACGATGCTCTCGCACGCGGTGCCCGCGCCGTCGTCGGAGGTGCGGCCCCGGACGGGCCGGGCTACTTCTACCCACCGACCGTCCTGACCGATGTCGATACCGAATCGGATCTGATGTCCCAGGAAATATTCGGACCGGTGGCCGCCATCGTTCCCTTCGACACCGAGGACGAGGTCGTCGCGCTGGCCAACGACACCGAATGGGGACTGGTCGGATACGTGTTCACCCAGGACATCGATCGGGCTCTGCGAATGGGGGAGCGCCTCGAGGTGGGCATGGTGGGGCTCAACACCGGGCTGGTGTCGAATCCGGCAGCCCCGTTCGGTGGTGTCAAACAATCGGGACTCGGCCGTGAGGGCGGGAAAGTCGGAATAGACGAGTTTCTGGAGTACAAATACTTCGCGATTCCCCGCAGCTGAGGAAGGTTCTGATCATGCCCGGTTCGAGACGCCTGACACCGATCGACGCACGCAACACGTCGATGGTGATCGCGGATCAGATTCGCGATCGCATCATCGACGGGTCCTACGCGCCCGGAGAACAGATCAACGAGGCGAATGTCGCGGCGGAGCTGGAGATTTCACGTGGCCCCGTGCGAGAGGCGTTACAGCGTCTGAATCAGGAGGGACTGCTCGTCAGCTACCGCAACCGCGGTGTGTTCGTCGTCGAGCTCAGCAGCGGCGACGTCGCCGAGATCTACCAGTCGCGCGCAGCGATCGAGGTCGGTGCGGCATGGACTCTGGTACATGGAGATCGTGCGCAGCTGATCAAGACCGCCGACGAACTCTCGGCCATCGTGATGCAGATGCAGCCGTTCATCGATCGGGCGGATTGGCGTGGCCTCGCCGAACGCGACCTTGCCTTTCACACTGCCCTGGTAGCGGCCACGAGGAACAGTCGGATGTCGCGTATGTACGCCACGCTGGCGGCCGAGGCACGCATTTGCATGGCAAATCTCGAAACTGCCTACTACCGTCCCGAGGCTCTGGTCGAGGAACATCAGCTGATCGTCGATCTGCTGCTGGGATCGGATTGGGATGCGCTCGAGAAGGGCGTCCACGAACACATGGACACCGCCGTGCACGATCTGACGCGAGCCATGGTCGACGAACACTCCGAGCAATCCGTACTCGCATCACCCGGGTAGAGCCTTCGGGCGCAACACAGCTTTAACACGGCAGCCCTTGCTCCCCGCCGACACCAGCGGATAGCCTGATTGTCAACAATCTACTAAAAGACCTCCCGAAGGGGGTGCCCGTGAACGCCTCATCCGACGATGCCTACGTCACCGCAATCGGACCCGCGCAGACTCCAGGACGGGCTGCTCCCGGCCTGGCCCGCTACCCGGACGTACCGAACAGCACGCCCATCACGTTCACCGACGAGGAATACGCCGACCGGCTCGCAGCCGTCCGTCGGCGCATGGCGTCGCAGAACCTGACTGCGCTGATCGTCACCGACCCCGCGAATCTCTACTATCTACTGGGCTACAACGCACTCTCGTTCTATACCCCGCAAATGCTGTACGTGCCGCTGGACGGCGAGCTGTACTTCTTCGCTCGCGAGATGGATGCCAACGGTGCGTTCCGTACGTCGTGGTTGCCGCAGGACCACACCTTCGGATACCCGGAGACGTTCGTTCAGCGCAGAGACACCCACCCGTTCGTCTGGGTAGCCGCCAAGTTACGAGAGTTGGGGCTGGTCAACAACTTCGAGCACGGTCAAGTGGGACTGGAGATGGACTCGTACTACTTCAGCCCCAAGGCCTTCGAAGCGCTCGTCAAATCGCTACCCGAGTACCGATTCACCGACTCGTACGAGTTGGTCAATTGGATCCGCGTGGTCAAGTCGCCGGCCGAGATCGCGTTGATGCGCGGTGCGGCGACGGTGTGCGAGGCCGCGATGTCTGTTGCGCACCACGCGATTTCGGTAGGGGAACGGCAGTGCGATGCCGCTGCCGCCATCATGAACGCACAGGTACGCGGCACAGCCGACTTCGGCGGCGATCACCCAGCCATCGTGCCGATGCTGCCTACCGGGGCAGGAGCGGACACTCCGCACCTGACGTGGTCGGATCAACGGTTCGTCCGAGGCGAGACCACCGTCGTCGAACTGGCCGGCGTGTTCCGGCGGTACCACGTTCCGATGGCCCGCACGATCGTGCTCGGCAAGCCGAGTCCGCGTCTGAAATACCTTGCGGAATCCACCGGTGAAGCGCTGAACGAGGTACTGGCAACGGTCCGCCCCGGGGTCACCGCAACCGAGCTGGCTCAGGTATGGAACACCAGCCTGGCCAAGCACGGCCTCCACAAACCGTCGCGCATCGGCTACTCGATCGGCGTCGCGTACGCCCCCGACTGGGGCGAGCGCACGGTGAGCCTCCGCACCGACGACGAGACCGTCCTGGCCGAGAACATGACCTTTCACATCATCGGCGGAATGTGGATGGACGACTACGGATACGAGGTGTCCGAAGCAGTCCGAGTCACCGACACCGGCGTCGAAACCTTCACCGCATACCCCCGAGAACTACTGACGAAGGAGTGAGACATGACCACCTCCACCGCAGGCTCCACTCCTGACCAAAAGGGTCGTTCCGCAGGCTCCACTCCTGCCATTCCTTGGGCCCTGCGCACCGACCAACTGGTGGGATCGGTGATCGACTCGTCGACATCGCTTCTCGCTGCCCAGAAACACGACATCGTCAGGTTCGCGATGGGATCTCCTGCAGCCGAGACGGTTCCGGCTGCCGCGTTCACCGAGATCGCCGGCAGTGTGCTCACAGCGGACGCCTTCGATTACGGTGCCACCGAGGGTGATCCGGGTCTGCTCGACGCGTTGTTGGCGTATCTCGAGTCCGTCGGCGAACCCACGTCCGAGGGTCGGGTCGTCATCACCTCGGGCGGCATGCAGGGTCTCGACATCGCCTGCAAGCTGTTCGTCGATCCCGGTGATCTGGTCATCGTCGAAAGTCCCACGTACACCAACGGAACTGCCACAGTGCTGAGCTACGGCGGCGATATTCTCGAGGCACCGATGGACAGTGACGGTCTCATCGTCGAGGCGTTACCCGAACTCGTCGAGCGAGCCGGGCGTCTACCGAAGATGATCTACGTTATTCCCAACTTTCAGAACCCGTCCGGGGTCACGCTCTCGCTCGAGCGTCGACTGTTGTTGATCGAGTTGGCACACCGATGGGGCTCGGTGATTCTCGACGACGATCCGTATGGCCTGCTGCGTTTCTCGGGGGACCCGATCCCGAGTTTCGGGGCGCTGAGTCCGAACGATCCGCTGATCTTCTCGGTGCGGACCTTCTCGAAGATGATCGCTCCCGGTCTGCGCGTGGGGTGGGTGGACGCGGCCCCCGAAGCGCGTCGGTTGATCGTCAACGCCAAGCAGGCAATGGACACCTGTACGAATCTTCCGGCACAGAGGATGGTGGCCGAGTACATCCGGCGCGGGCTGCTCGAGGAGCACCTGCGGTCGCTGGCTGCGGTGTACCTACCGCGAAAGATGGCGATGCAGAACAGTATTGCGACACACTTCGGTGACGTGATGTCCACCACGGACCCCGACGGGGGCTTCTTTCTGTGGGCGACGTTGCGCGGAAACGACCACGATTTCTCGACGCAGGATCTGTTCGAAACCGCACTGGCCGAAGGAGTTGCCTACATTCCCGGACCGGCGTTGTCGGTGGGCGGCAAGTTTCACGATTCGCTACGGCTGTGCTTCGCCTCGTCGACACCCGAGCGCATCGAGGAAGGCATCAGGCGGTTGGCCGTGGCGGTGGAAAAATCGAAGCATCTGCTCGCCTCCGACCCCACGCGATGACCGTTCCGAGTGCCCAGCAGTCTCTGCTCGACTCCGTCGACGAGAACGAGATCGTTTCTCTCACAGCCGCGTTGATCGAGGCGGGCGGTGAAAATCCGGGCGACACCGAAGAAAAGTGCGCGAAAATACTCGCGGAGCGATGTCGCGCACTGGGATTCGACGTTCGCAGGATCGAGGTCGCTCCCGGCAGACCGAACGTGATCGCTTCGATCGGACCCGATGACACCCCGGGGGTCCTGTTCGTCGGCCACTCCGACGTCGTTCCGGCGGGCACCGGCTGGACGACGGATCCGTTCACCGCGGTCGTGCGAGAGGGGCGCATGGTCGGACGGGGAGCATGCGACATGAAAGGGGGAGTGGCCGCAGTGGTGGCCGCTATGGATGCGGTGAACCGTGCCGGTCTTGCAGATCGCTTCCCGATGACGTTGGCGTGTCTGGTGGACGAGGAAGACACGGGTTTGGGTATTCGAGCATTCGTCGCCGACCCGGGAACCCGTCGTTTCCAGTGTTGCGTGGTGGCCGAGCCGACGGACCTGGTGACCATCGTCGGTTGCCGAGGAGCCGCGAATATCGAGATCGACGTGCGCGGGCGTTCGGCACATGCAGGTCGGCCGCGCAACGGTGCCAATGCGATATCCGCTGCCGCCCGCATCGTCGCCGTCATCGAGGACTGGCAGATCGAATTGGGCGAGGATCCACACGCCGAACTCGGTCCCGCTACCTGGAACGTGGGCACCGTGACGGGAGGCACCGGTACGTCGATGGTTGCCGACCGGTGCGTGCTCACGGTCGACCGTCGGCTGCTACCCGATGAGAGCGCTGCGGAGGTGGTGGACGACCTGCGTTCGCGGATCGACGCGGCAGGTATCACCGGTTCGGGAATCGAGGTACATCTCGAGGTGTCGATGGAAATGCCGGGCTTTCTGACCGCTGCGGACGATGGATTGGTCACCACTGCAATGCAATCGGTTCGCGACATCGGATCTGCCGGTTTCACTGACATCTGGACGGCTTCGTGCGATGGTGGTTTCGTGGCACAGCAGATGGGTATCCGCACCGTCGTGCTCGGTCCCGGGGAGATCGAAAACCAGGCGCACCGGCCGGATGAGTCCGTCGCCGTGCAGCAATTGACCGACAGCGCAAAGGCGTACGCGTTGATCGCCACCAGAATCGCTGCGCCACCTGGTCTTTAGTTTTCCAAGAGGGGGTTGTTCGAGACGTGCGTCCGGCGTCGACGTAAAGTCGGACGCTGCGAAGTACCAAACCGACGCTCCACGTTGTCATAAAGCGAGAGGTATTGGACCGTGACCGAAACTTCAGGGTCGGCAGCTTCGCCGACCGGATATCCGCCGAGTACCGACACACTCAGCGCGAACGAAACGAAAATTCTGCATCGCGCGATCGGCGGGTCCGCACTGGGCAACGCCGTGGAGTGGTTCGACTACGCGGTGTACGGCTACCTCGCCGTCTACATCGCCGCCAACTTCTTTCCGTCGGACGACGGGGGAGCGAGCCTGCTCTCCACGTTCGCCGTGCTGGCCGCGTCGTTCATCATTCGCCCCATCGGCGGCATCGTGCTCGGCCCGCTCGGCGACCGCATCGGTCGTCAGAAGGTCCTCGTCCTGACCGTCTCGATGATGACGTTGGCCACGGCGGCAATCGGGGTGCTGCCGACGTTCGACACCATCGGTATCGCAGCACCGTTGTTGTTGCTCGTCTGCCGATTGGTGCAGGGCTTCTCCACCGGCGGTGAGTACGGCGGCGCAGCAGTGTTCATGGCCGAGTACGCGCCCGACAAGCGCCGCGGATTCTTCGGGTCGTTCCTCGAATTCGGCACCCTCGCAGGCACGGTGGGCGGTGCCACCCTGTGCACCCTGCTCAACGTCGGGCTCGGAGACGAGACCATGGAGGCCTGGGGCTGGCGAATTCCGTTCCTGGTGACGCTCCCGCTGGGCATCGTCGCGTTGTGGCTGCGGACCCGGCTCGAGGATTCTCCGGTGTTCGCCGAGGCCAAGGAAGACGGTGGCACGGTCGAAGAAGGTGCAGGTGGAGCAGTCACCTCCCTCAAGGCCACCCTGACGTACTGGCAGCGAATCCTGATTCTGATGGGATTCGTGCTGCTGCTCAACATCGCGTACTACACGGTGCTCACGTTCTTGCCCTCGTACCTCAGCGACACGTTGGGGCACAGCACGACTCAGTCGAACTTCACCCTCGTGGCCATCATGATCATCATGATGTTGATCATCAACCCCATCGGCGCTCTGTCCGACCGGGTGGGTCGAAAGCCGTTGCTGCTGGTCGCCTGTGTGGGGTACTTCGTCTTCAGCGTCCCGCTGTTTCTGTTGATCATCAACACCGGCCTGATCGGCCAGAGCATCGGCCTGCTCGGTCTCGGAGTGTTGCTGGTCATCATGTGCTCCTGCGTGTCGTCGACGCTGCCCGCACTGTTTCCCACCCAGGTGCGCTACGGAGCGTTCGCCATCGGATACAACGTCTCGACGGCGCTCTTCGGCGGCACGGCACCGCTGATTCTGACGTTCCTGATCGACCGAACGGGTTCCAACCTGATCCCGGGTTGGTACATGATGATCGCAGCCGCCATCGCGTTCGTTCCGATCCTGCTGATGCCAGAAACCGCGGGCCGGTCGTTGCGCGGCACCCAGTGCCCCGGTGACAACGACGACGAGGTCGCTGCGTCCGGCGTCGAGCTCGTCGGATACAAGTCGAAGTAGTGCGTCCGGTCCTGGCCGTTCTGCATGCCGGCGACCTTCCCGAGGGTCTCGAGTCCGTCGCGGAGGTCGCCGACATCAGATACGCCACCGCCGACACGCTCGCCGAGGCCGTCGACGGTGCCGACGCCCTGCTGCTGTGGGATTTCTTCTCGCCCGCAGTCGAATCCGCGTGGTCGCGTTGCGGTTCGCTGAAGTGGATCCATATCGCCGCTGCCGGAGTGGACTCGTTGATGTTCGACGAACTGGTGGAATCCGATGTGGTCGTGACCAATTCGCGTGGAGTGTTCGACCGACCGATCGCGGAGTTCGTGCTGGCTCAGATCCTCGCGTTCGCCAAGGACTCCGAACGTTCGCGCACACTGCAGCATTCGAAGACCTGGCAGCACCGCGAGACCGAACGCATCGACGGTGCACACGTGATGATCGTGGGCACCGGAGCAATCGGTCGTGCCATCGCGACTCTGCTGAGTGCTGTGGGAATGTCGGTCTCCGGCGTGGGTCGAACAGCGCGAGGCGGCGACGGAGACTTCGGCACCGTGTACGCCAGTGATGATCTGGTGGACGAAGTAGGGCGGGCCGACTACCTGGTTCTGGTTGCCCCGCTGACCGAACAGACGAGGGGCCTGGTCGGCGATTCTGTGTTGGCCGCGATGAAGCCCGGATCGAGGGTGATCAACGTCGGTCGCGGCGAGCTACTCGACACCGATGCCCTGCTCACACATCTCGATTCGGGACACTTCGCCGGGGCTGCGCTCGACGTCTTCGAGACCGAGCCGCTCCCGGCCGACCACCCGCTGTGGGCGGCCGAGAACGTGGTCGTCACTCCGCACATGAGCGGGGACGCGTCGGGGTGGAAGAGTCGTCTCGCCGACCTCTTCGTCGACAACGCGCAGCGATACTTTCGCGGCGAACAGCTGCGCAACGTCGTCGACAAGAAGCTCGGTTTCGTGGTGTGACCGGTCTTGTGATGTGACTGTCAGTAGGCCCGCTCGTACTGCGGTGCCACTGCCGGTGTCATCTCCACTCCGAGTTCGCGGGCCGCGCGCCGTGGCCAGTACGGATCGCGCAGCAGCTCACGGGCGAGGAGCACCGCAGTCGCCTCGCCGAGCGAAACGATGTCCTCGGCCTGTTTCGGTTCGGTGATCATCCCCACCGCTGCGGCCGGCATCGTGGTCTCGTTCTGGATACGCCGTGCGAACGGCACCTGGTAACCGGGTTCGACCGGAATCTCGGCGCGTACGTTCCCGCCGGTGGACGTATCGACGAGATCCACCCCGTGCTCGGTGAGTATCTGCGCCAGCGCGACAGTCTGATCAGAGGTCCAACTCGGAGCTTCCAAGTCGGCTGCAGCCTCGGACTTCTCGGGTTCGTCGAGCCAGTCCGTTGCCGACAGTCGGACGAACACCGGAAGCTCGGCCGGCCACACCTCGCGGACCGCGTCGACCACCTCGATCAGCAGGCGAGTCCGTCCCGCGAAGTCGCCGCCGTAGGCGTCGGTGCGGGTGTTGCTGGCAGGCGAGAGGAATTGGTGCAGGAGGTATCCGTGCGCGCCGTGTATCTCGGCTACCTGGAACCCGGCCTTCAGTGCGCGCTGCGCAGCGTTACGGAAATCGTCGACGATCTTTGCGATGTCGTCGGCTGTCGCTTCCCGTGGTGTCGCGTAACGACCGAACGGTACGGCGCTCGGGCCCACGGTCTCCCAGCTCCGGGGATCCTCGGCGGGCAGTGATGTGCCACCGAGCCAGGGAGCCGCCGTCGAGCCCTTCCGGCCCGCATGCGCCAGCTGGATGCCCGGGACGGTACCGAAGGACGAGATCTCGGTGACGATCTCGGCCAGTGCGTCGGCCTGTGTGTCGTTCCAGATGCCCAGGTCCGACGGGCTGATTCGGCCCTCGGGGCTGACCGCTGTGGCCTCGGTGATGATCAGGCCGGCTCCGCCGATCGCGCGGCTCACCAGGTGGGTGCGATGCCAGCCGCCCGCGACGCCGACGTTCGAGCCCGTCTCGTCGGCCGAGTACTGGCACATCGGTGCCATCCATACCCGGTTGGGAAAGGTGAGCTCGCGCAATGTCAGGGGCTCGAACAGGGCACTCACAGGTGGTTCCTCCGGTCTGTCGGTCTCGACGTCGTTGACGTCGGCGATGTCCACGCTGTGCTGCAACGACGTGGAGATGCAGCTTCATTCCCCGGCCCTATTAGTGTGTAGTGCATGACTGCTTCCGTCTCGGCCGCTTCGGTGCCGTCCTCTGCCGACGAGCGCGAGAACGTGCACTCGGCTGCTCGCCGAGCCCGCGTCGCTTCACGTGCACTGGCGTTGCTGACCACTGCGGAAAAGGATTCGCTGCTGCATGCCGCGGCCGACGCCGTGCTGGCCGCAGCGGAGCCGGTGCTCGCAGCCAACGCCGCCGACATCGAGATCGCCCGCGCTGCGGGAACGGACGAGGGTCTGCTCGATCGGCTGCGGCTGACTGCACCGCGCATCGACGGTATTGCCGCCGGGCTGCGGCAGGTGGCGGGCCTACCCGATCCGATCGGCGAGGTCATCCGCGGATCGACGCTCCCCAACGGGCTCGAGATCAGGCAGATGCGGGTTCCGCTGGGCGTCGTGGGCATGGTCTACGAGGCGCGCCCCAACGTGACTGTCGACGCGTTCGGTCTGGCATTCAAATCCGGGAACGCAGTGCTGCTGCGGGGGTCCTCGTCCGCGGCGCAGTCGAACGCAGCCCTGGTCGAGGCGCTGCAGGGTGCGCTCACGAGCCACGGGCTGCCGGAATCGGCAGTACAACTGCTCAGTAGTGCTGATCGGTCGACGGTCACCCACCTCATTCAGGCCCGCGGGCTGGTGGATGTCGTGATCCCGCGTGGGGGAGCGGGTCTGATCGCCGCGGTCGTGCGTGATGCCACGGTTCCCACCATCGAGACCGGGGTGGGTAACTGCCACGTCTATCTGCATTCGTCCGCCGACGCCGAGACGGCCGAGAAGATCGTGCTCAACGCCAAGACCCGCCGGGTGAGCGTGTGCAACGCCGCCGAAACGGTGCTGGTCGATGCCGCGATCGCCGAAACCATGGTGCCGAGGTTGTTGCAGGCGTTCCACATGCACAGCGTCACGGTGCACGGTGATCTGCCGGGGTTGGTTCCCGCAGGCGACGACGATTGGTCGCAGGAATACCTCTCGCTCGACATCGCGCTGAAGGTGGTCGACGGCCTCGACGAGGCGATCGACCACATCGACCGATACGGCACCGGCCATACCGAGGCGATCGTCGCGTCGGACATCGGTGCTGCGCGCGAATTCACCCGACGAGTCGACGCGGCTGCCGTGATGGTCAACGCCTCCACCGCGTTCACCGACGGCGAGCAGTTCGGCTTCGGTGCCGAGATCGGCATCTCCACCCAGAAGCTGCACGCCCGCGGCCCCATGGGCCTGCCCGAGCTGACCTCGACCAAATGGACGGTGTGGGGCGACGGGCACGTCAGACCCGTCTGACCGGCCTGCAGCCACCCGACCCGCCAGACCCGATCTTCCAGGAGTTGTGACGTGGACCGTGCCCTACCGACGACACCACCGTTGTTCGCGAGCGTGAACGATGTTCAGGCCCGTCTGGCCGAGACGGGGTATCTGGCCGACAAGGCCACGGCCACATCGGTCTTTCTCGCCGATCGCCTCGGCAAGCCGCTGTTGATCGAGGGTCCCGCCGGAGTCGGCAAGACCGAATTGGCGCGCGCGGTCGCGCAGTCGACCGGAGCCGAACTGGTGCGACTGCAGTGCTACGAGGGCGTCGACGAGGCGAGGGCTCTGTACGAGTGGAACCACGCCAAACAGATCCTGCGTATCCAATCTGGCTCGAGTGCCGACTGGGACTCGACGAAGCTCGACGTGTTCTCCGAGGAGTTTCTGCTGGCTCGGCCGCTGCTGCAGGCCATTCGCCGAACCGAGCCGACCGTGCTTCTGATCGACGAGACCGACAAGGCAGATGTCGAGATAGAGGGCCTGCTGCTCGAGGTGCTCAGCGACTTCGCCATCACCATTCCCGAGCTGGGCACGATCACGGCGGAGCGCACCCCGTTCGTCGTGTTGACCTCCAATGCCACGCGCGAACTGTCGGAAGCTCTCAAGCGCCGCTGCCTGTTCCTGCACCTCGACTTTCCCGACGCGGACCTCGAGCGTCGAATCCTGGCCAGCCGCGTTCCCGAACTGCCCGAGGCGATCGCAGAGCAGATGATCAAGACCGTCCGCGTGCTCCGAGGGATGCAGCTCAAGAAGTTGCCGTCGGTGGCCGAGACGATCGACTGGGGTCGCACACTCCTGGCCCTCGGTATGGACACCCTCGACGACGACGCGGTCCGGTCGACGCTCGGAGTCGTGCTCAAGCATCAGTCGGATCAGGTGCGCGCCGCCGCCGAACTGCGGCTGAACTGACATGCTCGCCCCACACGGAATTCCCGGGCATCTCGTCGGCTTCGTCGAGGCGTTACGCAAGCGTGGGATCTCGGTGGGGCCGTCGGAGACCGTCGATGCCGGACGCGTCCTGTCGGTGTTGGATCTGTTGGACAGAGAAGCGGTCCGCGAAGGGCTGGCCTGCGCGCTGCTGAGGCGTCCGACGCACCGCGGGGTGTTCGACGCGTTGTTCGACCTGTGGTTTCCGGTGGCATCGGGTACCAGGGATTCAGGGCAGATCGACACCGCGCTGCCTCGCACCGAGACAGGCGAGGTCGATATCGATGCGTTGCGTGAGCTGATCGTCGAACTGCTCTCGGACGACTCGGCGGAGGCGGCCGAATTGACCCAGATGCTGGCGGCCCAGATGGTCGAGGAACTCGGTCAGTACAAGTCCTCGAACGGGCCGTCGTTCTCGGCCTATCAGGCACTGCGTGATGTTGCTCCCGACACGCTGCTCCGCAAGATCCTCGACGGCCTGCTGGGCCGAAGTGACGACGCGCCGGATCGGCCCACCGACGACTACGAGTCGGAGGTGGCCAAACGTACTGCAGCGCAACGTATTGCCGACCTACGCAAGATGGTCGAGAGCGAGACGAGGCGACGGTCGGCCGAGAAACTGGGCCGCGACCGGGTAGCGAGCTACGGTGTGCCGAAACTGGCGGAGGAAGTCGATTTCCTGCGTGCCTCGGACGCGGAGATGGTTGCGTTGCGGCGTAACGTCGCACCGTTGGCGCGGTTGCTGGCCTCGCGACTTGCGGTGCGCCGCAGTCGAAGCAGGCACGGCTCCATCGATCTGCGACGCACGCTGCGCAAATCCATGTCGACCGGCGGTATTCCCATCGACCTGGTGGAGCGCAAGCCGCGTCGGGCCCGGCCGGAACTGGTTGTGCTGTGCGATGTCTCGGGGTCGGTGGCCGGATTCAGCAACTTCACCCTGCTGCTGGTGCACGCTCTTCGTGAACAGTTCTCCCGGGTACGAATCTTTGCGTTCGTCGATTCCACCGACGAGGTGACTCGGTTCTTCGATTCCGGGGCAGACCTCGGGGCCGCCATGAGCCGGATCGTGCGTGAAGCGGACCTGGTGACCTACGACGGCCATTCGGATTACGGGCATGCCCTGACGACGTTCGACGAGAAGTACGCGCAGGTCATCACCAGCCGCAGTTCGGTTCTCGTTCTGGGCGATGCCCGGACGAACTACCGCGAACCGAAGCTGCCGGCGTTGGCCCGAATCGTCTCGGTGGCCAAGCACGCCTACTGGCTCAACCCCGAGCCCAAATCTCAGTGGGGATCCGGTGATTCGGCGGCCAAGGTGTATGCGGACGTGATTGCGATGCACGAGTGTCGGTCGGCCCAACAGCTCGCGACGGTGGTCTCACGACTGTTGCCGGTATGAGGCGTGTAACCGGCGTCGCTGCCACGGACGTAGAATCGTCGGTTGTGCAGCACGAATCCGGCCCCGGTGAGGACACGAACACCACGCCGACTCTCCGGTTGGGGGTCATGGGCGGCACTTTCGATCCCATTCACCACGGTCACCTCGTGGCTGCGAGCGAGGTGGCTGCCACGTTCGGTCTGGACGAGGTCATCTTCGTTCCCACCGGGACCCCGTGGCAGAAGGAGGGCCGGTCGGTCAGCCCGGCCGAGGACCGCTACTTGATGACGGTCATCGCCACCGCGTCGAATCCTCGGTTCTCGGTGAGCCGGGTCGACGTCGACCGAGAGAAGTCGACCTACACCGTCGACACCCTGAGGGATCTTCGAGCGCAGCACCCCGATGCCGAGTTGTATTTCATCACCGGTGCCGATGCGCTCGAGTCCATCCTGACGTGGCAGAACTGGGAGGAGCTCTTCGAGCTCGCGAAGTTCGTCGGAGTGACGCGGCCGGGGTTCGAGCTCGGCGTCGATCATCTGGCCAACCATCTACGATCGTTGCCCGCCGACACTCTCACATTGATGGAAATCCCGGCACTCGCGATATCGTCGACGGACTGCCGACGTCGTGCCGGTGAAAATCGGCCGGTCTGGTACCTCGTCCCGGACGGCGTCGTGCAATACATCTCGAAGAGGAACCTCTATCGACCACGGGGCGCGCAGCGCCTCGACGGATCCGTCACCATGTCGGAACCGGCGCCACAGAAGAAGCAACCGGCCGGGTCGGTCACCAGCGCAGTGACCGCGAACCCGAGCCATACGAGTGGGAGTACACCGAAGTGACTGCAACAGCCGAAGCCGCCGAGATGGCGCGTATCGCCGCGCTCGCAGCCGACGACAAACTGGCCAGCGACGTGGTGATCCTCGACGTCTCCGACCAGCTCTACATCACCGATTGCTTCGTGATCGCCTCCGCGCCCAACGAGCGTCAGGTCAACTCGATCGTGGAGAACATCGAGGACCAGCTTCGTGAGGCCGGACACAAGCCGGTGCGTCGCGAGGGCACCAGAGAGGGCCGCTGGGCGCTGCTGGACTACTCCGACATCGTGGTGCACGTCCAGCACAACGAGGAGCGCAACTTCTACGCGCTCGAGCGGCTGTGGAAGGACTGCCCGACGATCGAGGTTCCGGGCCTCGGTCAGCATCCGGCACCGGAACCGGAGCAATGATCCGGCGGCTCATCCTGCTTCGCCACGGTCAGACTGACTACAACGCCACCGACCGTATGCAGGGCCAGCTCGATACCGATCTGTCCGAGCTGGGCCGCAGTCAGGCGAAGACGGCTGCGGCCGAACTGGCTGTCCGCGCGCCCATCCGCATCGTCTCGTCCGATCTCAAGCGCGCTCTCGACACTGCGGAAGCTCTCGGGGACGCGGCTGGAGTCGCGGTGTCCACGGACGAGCGGCTGCGGGAGACACATCTCGGCGACTGGCAGGGACTCACCCACACCGAAGTGGACGACATCGCCCCCGGTGCGCGTCCGGCCTGGCGTGCCGACGCAACCGTCGCCCCGCCCGGTGGGGAAAGTCGCATCGACGTTGCGAACCGCAGCGTGCCGCTGGTGCGTGAGCTCCTCGGCGGCGTCCCCGAGTGGGGTGCCGACGGCGACCAGCGGCCACTGGTGCTCGTGGCGCACGGAGGGTTGATCGCTGCCCTGACCGCAGCGTTGCTCGCACTGCCGACCGATCGCTGGCCGGTGCTCGGCGGCCTCGCCAACACCAGCTGGGTACAGCTCGGTGCGCACGGACCCGGCGACAACCCGTCCTGGCGGCTCGACGTCTGGAACGCCTCGGCGCGGGTGGCCAGTGACGTCCTCTGAGGAGGCCGCCGCGCGCCCCGTGCTGCTCGTGCTGGCGGACTCGCTGAGCTATTACGGACCAGAGGGCGGGCTGCCGGTCGACGATCCTCGACTGTGGCCCAATATCGTTGCCGCAGAGCTGGATTGGGATGTCGAGCTGGTAGCCCGTATCGGCTGGACGAGCCGCGATGCGTGGTGGGCTCTGACCCAGGATCCGCGAGTGTGGGCGGTGATACCGCGGGCCGGTGCCGTCGTACTCGGAATCGGCGGCATGGACTCGTTGCCGTCGCCGCTACCGACCGCGTTGCGTGAGCAGATCCGCTACATCCGTCCGCCCGCACTTCGGCGGGTCGTTCGCGCGGGTTATCAAGCGGTGCAGCCGGTTCTGTCGCATCTCGGTTGGCCGGTGGCGCTTCCGCCGCGACTGAGTGTCGACTACCTCGAGCAGACCCGCGCCGCATTGGCCTACGTGCGGCCGGAATTGCCCGTCGTCGGTACCTACCCGTCGGTGCATCGGTGCGACGCCTACGGGCGGGTGCATTCGGGGCGCGAGCCCGCGGTACGAGCGCTGCGTGCCTGGAGCGACGAAAATAGTGTTCCCATGGTCGATCTCGCGGAGGCAGTTCGTCCGAACATCGAGTCCGAGAACGCCAACCCCGACGGAATCCACTGGGGTTGGGATGCACACGTGGCTGTGGCCGACGCAATGCTGACGGTGTTGCGACCGGTGGCAGCGGCGGCAGCGATCCGGCACCCATGACCGTCGCCGTCGTCACCGACTCGTCGTCCTGCCTGCCCGCGTCCGTAGCCGCCGAGTGCGGTATCGCGGTGGCACCGCTACATGTGTTGGTGGACGGCGTCGACCATCGTGAGGGAATCGACGAGATTCCCGAACAATCGACCGACGGAAAGCCGGTGACGACCGCGGGGGCGTCTCCGGGCGAGCTGACCGAGGTCTATGCCGCAGCTCTCGAACGCAGTCGCGGGGCGGGCGTCGTCGCACTGCACATCTCCCGGGGCCTGTCGAGCACCTGGGAGGCTGCGCGGCAGGCCGCCGAGCAGATCGGATCGTTGGTGAAGGTGGTCGATTCCGGTTCTGCCGGAATGGGATTGGGCTACCCGGCGCTGGCAGCAGCGTATGCCGCAGCGGGTGGAGCCGGACTCGACGAGGTCTACGACGATGCTGTTCGCAGGTCTGCGTCGTCGAGATGTTTCATCGTTGTCGATCGATTGGATCACCTGCGCCGCGGCGGTCGTATCGGCACTGCCGCAGCCCTGCTCGGTACGGCCCTGGCGATGAAGCCGGTGCTGCACATCAGCGATGGTGCGCTGGTGTTGCGCGAGAAGACGCGAACCTCCTCGAAAGCACTGAGCAAGCTGGTGGACGCGGCAGCTGCCGCGGCGGCTGACATCGGTACGCATTCCGGGGTTGTCGTGGCTGTGCATCATATGCAGTGCGCCGAGCGAGCCGAGGACGTCTCAGCCATGCTGATGGCGCGTATCCCGGACCTGACCAGCGTCGACGTGCTGCCGTTCGGTGCGGTGCTCGGTGCACACGTCGGTCCCGGTGCCGTCGGCGTAGTCGTCGCTCCTGATCATCGGTAGGGCGTATCGAGCCGCATCATCCACAGAATCTCGGTTGTGCACAGGGCAGTTCGCGACCGCTGTTCGCCCCGGTCAGGTCCGTCCGGAGGGCGCTAGCGTCCTGAGACATGGGCGGCGACGACGATCGGGCACACACGGTGGCACGATTGAATTCCGTGCGGAGACAGAGTGATTCCGCGCGCGCCGAGCCGCGCCGAGTCGACGAATTCGATGACCCCCAGGGCGAGCCGCCGATCGGGCAACCGCAGGACGGCGTCGTGCATCCCGATCCGGAGTGGCTGCTTCCTGCCGTGCAGCGTCCCGAATCACCATGGTCGTCGTTGCTACCGCAGCGGTGGCGATTCGCGCGGGTGGATCCCGGCCGACCCGGTGTGAAGGCGTTGGCGGCGGCGGGTGTGTTCGTGGTCCTCGTCGCCGGCTTCGCGGTGTTTCGAGATGCGCCGACGCCTGCGCCCGCACCACCACTGGCGGTGGTCTCCACCGACGCCGCCGATGCCCGCGCGCCGGACTCGGCGTTGTCCGAATCCGGATCGTCGAGCCGGCCGCCGGACAGAACGGCCGGCACGGCACCTGTTGCCGAAACAGAACTTGTCGTCAGTGTCGTCGGACTCGTCGCGCATCCCGGTCTCGTTCGGCTGCAACCGGGCTCGCGCATC
This sequence comes from Rhodococcus sp. 06-1460-1B, assembly GCF_002258475.1. Classification (NCBI taxonomy): domain Bacteria; kingdom Bacillati; phylum Actinomycetota; class Actinomycetes; order Mycobacteriales; family Nocardiaceae; genus Rhodococcus; species Rhodococcus sp. 06-1460-1B. Next base: position 81,114 of record NZ_NOYS01000025.1, on the reverse strand, counting down.
GCCGACGCCTTGGCCGCAGCGGGAGGGGCCGTGGAGGGTGCCGATCTGTTGGCGCTGAACATGGCAGCTCGGGTGTCGGACGGCGATCAGATCGTCGTGGGGCTCGTGCCGGCTCCGGCGGCCCCTCCGGTCAGCGGCACCACGTCGGGTCAGGGCGCAGGGCCGGGCGGAGTTGCCGGTTCGACGACGGACCAGGCGGGCCCTGTCGCCGGCGGAGCAGTGGACCTCAATACGGCCACGGTCGCAGAATTGGATGCGCTGCCCGGTGTGGGACCGGTGACGGCAACGTCGATCGTGAGCTGGCGCGACACGAACGGCCGCTTCGTATCGGTCGATCAGCTCGCCGAGGTCGACGGTATCGGCCCGGGCCGGCTCACCAAGATTCGCGACCTGGTCCGAGTCTCGTGACCGGGGTGCCGTCGTCGTCGGACTCCGAGGAACCAGTTCCTTTCGACATCCGCCTGATTCCTGCGGCGGCGGCATCCTGGTCTATCACTGCGACCGGTATTCTCGCCGGTCCGAGCGCGGCGGTGACGGCCACGGTGGTGACGTGCGCGATCGTGGTGCTGGGAGCCGTTGTGCTGCAAAGGATCTCGAAGGGGCGAGCGGACACCGCGAGACACGTGTGGTCCGGGGCGGCCGCGGTGGTCGTCGTGGCGTTGTGCTTCGGCGGTGCGATCTGGCTTCAGATGCGCTCGGTGGCGGAGCATCCAGTGGCTGCGGCCGCGCAGAACCGGGCATGGATCACGGCAGTGGTCGATCTCGAAGAAGATCCGCGGCGTCTGCCCGCGCCCGGGCCGCCGACGGTGATGTTGCAGGCGGAGATGACCCGCGTCGATGTCGGTGGCGAGGCGCTCTACGTCGGCGGCCGGGTATCGATCGTGGCACCGGAGTCGACATGGTCGGCACTGCTTCCGGGCCAGCAGATCACGGTCCGGGGCCGGCTCGGGGTACCCACCAGGTCCGATATGACCGTGGCCGTCATCCGAACGACCGGTCCGCCGGTGGCAGTAGGTGAGCCCGGACCGGTCTCGTCGGCGGCGGGCTCGTTTCGCTCGAATCTGGCAGACGTGGCGCAGAATTCGCTCCCGTCGGACCGGGCAGGTCTACTGCCGGGCCTCGTCGTGGGCGATGTCTCACGATTGGACGAGCAGGTAGTCGAGAACTTCCGAGCCGCAGGCTTGACGCATCTGACGGCGGTGTCGGGTGCGAACTTCTCGATCCTGATCGGTGCCGTGCTGTTGGTGTTGCGCGGCATAGGGATAGGGCCTCGCGCGACCGTCACGATTGCCTTCGTTGTTCTGATTGCCTTCGTCGTCGTGGCCCGACCGTCCCCGAGCGTGTTGCGCGCCGCGGTGATGGGGTCAATCGGTTTGCTGGCCTTGGTGACCGGCAGACGGAAGCAAGCGGTCCCGGCCTTGTGCGGCGCGGTGTTGGTACTACTCGGGTGGTGGCCGCGGCTGGCCGTGGACGTCGGATTCGTGCTGTCGGTGTTCGCCACCGCGGGGCTGGTGCTGGTGGCACCGATCTGGGTGGACTGGCTGCGGGCCCGAGGATGGCCCCGGGCAGCTGCGGAGGTGGTGGCGGTCGCCGCGGCGGCCCACGTGGTGACGGCACCCGTCGTGGCGGCAATGGCGGGAACGTTCAGCGTGGTGGGTGTGGTTGCGAACGTACTGGTCGCGCCGGTCGTCGCCCCCATCACCGTGGTGGGCATCGTGACGGCTGTGTTGGCTGTGGTCAGTACCTCGCTCGCCGAAATGACGGTGCAACTGGCGTCGGCACCGTTGTGGTGGTTGATCACGGTGGCCGAGCGTGCCGCGTCGGTGCCGGCAGCATCGGTCGTCGTTCCGGAGGGTGTCCGTGGAATCGCGGCGGCGATCGTCGGCACTGTCGTGCTCCTGGGCGCGCTGCGATGGGCGTTGTTCCGCTGGGTGTCGGCCTCGCTCGCGATTGCACTTCTGGCGCTGTGGACGGCCCACGTCGTGTGGTGAGTGACGGTCCGAAGCGGATGTCCGTGGTGTCGGCGGCGCATGGCACGATCATGGTCGTGACTTCGAGTGTGGCTCCTCTGCATCTGGTACTCGGCGACGAGGAACTATTGATGGATCGTGCGGTGGCCGCGATCGTGACGCAGGTGCGTGCGAATGCGGCGATCCCGGGGGAGGACCTGCCGGTGACCCGGCTGCGGACCGGTGACGCAAGTGCTCCCGAGCTCGCCGAACTGCTGAGTCCGTCGCTGTTCGCCGAAGACCGTGTCGTCGTACTCGAGGCGGCGGCCGAGGCCGGTAAGGATGCAGTCGCTCTGGTGCTCGACGCGGCTACCGATCCACCCGAGGGTGCCGTCGTGGTGGTCATGCATTCCGGCGGCGGCCGCGCCAAAGCGATGGTCGGTGCCCTCCAGAAATGCGGGGCTCAGGTCCACGAATGCGTCAAGCTCACCAAACCGGCCGAGCGGATCGATTTCGTCCGAGGCGAGTTTCGCGCGGCGGACGTCCGCGTCAGCGGCGAGGTGATCGAGGCTGTCGTCGAGTCCGTCGGTAACGAACTCCGCGAATTGGCTTCGGCGTGTTCGCAGTTGGTCTCCGATATCGGAGGCAAAGTCGATCTGGCCGCCGTGCGTCGGTACTACTCGGGCAAGGCGGAGGTATCGGGATTCGACGTCGCGGACAAGGCCGTCATCGGTGATCGAGCCGGCGCTCTCGAAGCCTTGCGGTGGGCGATGCACCGGGGAGTGGCCCACGTTCTTCTCGCGGATGCGCTCGCCGATGCCGTGCGCACCATCGCGCTCGTCGGCTCGGCCGGTCGCGGTGACCCGTTCCGGATGGCAGGCGAACTGGGAATGCCGCCCTGGAAGATCAAGAAGGCGCAGGGCCAAGCGCGCGGGTGGAACGGCCGCTCGATAGCGCAGGCCCTACGCGTGGTGGCGCAACTGAACGCCGACGTCAAAGGCCAAGCAGCGGACGCGGACTACGCGGTGGAGCGAGCTGTCGCCGAGGTCGCCTCGTTGGGTGACCGCTAGCGGGGTGCCCGGCGCACGACAAAGCCCGCTGCGTCCTCGTCGGATGCAGCGGGCTCGGTCGAGCTCAGTACGAGATCAGAGCTTGTTGACTGCGAGAGCCAGTGCCGACTTCTTGTTGGCGGCCTGGTTCTTGTGGATGACGCCCTTGCTGGCGGCCTTGTCGAGCTTGCGGCCGGCATCGAGGAGAATCTCGGAAGCCTTGTCCTTGTCGCCCGCAGCCTGTGCCTCGCGGAACGAGCGGATGACGGTGCGAAGGGAGGACTTCACCGACTGGTTGCGCAGGCGTGCACGCTCGTTGGTGAGAATCCGCTTCTTCTGGGACTTGATATTGGCCACGCGTAAAATCCTTGTCGTCTTCGTCGGTATTCCGGTCAGGGCGATCCATGCTGGAATGCCCGAAGTCTGCTGCTGAGCGTTGAGCCCTGCGCCGAAGATCGAGAATACCAGCACAGGACGGCAGAACCCAATTCGGAGTCGCCCTCCACAGCCGTTTCAAGAATTTAACGCTTCTACCGCGCCTAACTCCTGTCTCTGTAGCAACATTGCCAGGATGAGTCCGCGATCGGCAACGCATGCCGCCTCCAAGGCCAAAGCGACCAGAACGAAGTCAGCGGATCGTGTCGAACCCGATGCAGACGGGGTGTTCGGGGGGTACTCCGACGTCGGAAAGTACAGCCTCGCCTTCGACGAGATGTTCGACTCGGACGGTCGTACTCGAACGCCGTACAAAGGAATCCACACGGCGCTCGCCCCGGCGAACGCCGTGGACCTGGACGCCAGATCGGATGCGCTCGGACGCGCGTTCGTCGACCAGGGCATCACGTTCTCGCTGTCCGGCCAAGAACGCCCGTTCCCGCTCGACCAGGTGCCCCGCGTCATCGCAGCAGGGGAGTGGTCGCGTCTCGAACGCGGCATCAAGCAACGCGTCAAGGCTCTCGAGATGTTTCTCGCCGACATCTACGGAGACCAGGAAATCCTGCGAGACGGCGTCGTTCCGAAACGGCTGATCACGTCGTGCGAGCACTTCCACCGTGAGGCCGTCGGCATCACCCCGCCCAACGGCGTACGTATCCACGTCGCCGGAATCGACCTCGTCCGCGACGCGCAGGGCACGTTCCGTGTCCTCGAAGACAACCTGCGCTCACCCTCGGGCGTCTCCTACGTCATGGAGAACCGCCGGACCATGGCCCGGGTGTTCCCGGACCTGTTCGCCAGTCACCGCGTGCGTGCCGTCGGCGACTACGCCTCGCATCTGCTGCGGGCACTGCGCGCATCGGCCGCCCTCAACGAGGCCGACCCGACCGTGGTGGTTCTCACTCCGGGCGTGGCGAACTCGGCGTACTTCGAGCACTCGCTGCTCGCTCGGCTGATGGGCGTCGAGCTCGTCGAAGGTCGAGACCTGTTCTGCCGAGACAACATCGTCTACATGCGCACCACCGAGGGTGAGCGTCAGGTCGATGTCATCTACCGACGAATCGACGACGACTATCTCGACCCCATGCAGTTCCGTCCCGACTCGGTGCTGGGAGTAGCAGGTCTGGTCAACGCCGCCCGCGCAGGCAACGTCGTCATCTCGAGTGCCGTCGGAAACGGCGTCGGCGACGACAAGCTCGTCTACACGTACGTACCGACGATCATCGACTACTACATGGGCGAGAAGCCGCTGTTGGCCAACGTCGACACGTTCCGGTGCTGGCTCGACGACGAGTGCGAGGAAGTCCTCGACCGCATCGACGAACTGGTCATCAAGCCGGTGGAAGGCTCTGGCGGCTACGGCATCGTCTTCGGACCCGACGCCTCGCCGAAGGAACTCGCCACCATCAGCAAGAAGGTCCGCGCGGATCCGCGCGGCTGGATCGCCCAGCCCGTCGTACAGCTCTCGACGGTGCCGACGAAGATCGGCGATCGCTTGGTACCCCGTCACGTCGACCTGCGGCCGTTCGCGGTCAACGACGGCGACGACGTCTGGGTGTTGCCCGGCGGTCTGACCCGGGTGGCGTTGCCGGAGGGGTCCTTGGTGGTCAACTCCAGCCAGGGCGGCGGTAGCAAGGACACGTGGGTGCTCGCCACCCGTACGTCGCAGGAGGAGCAGGAGCTCGCCGGCGACGAGATCGTCAGCGTTCCGCCGGAGTCACCGATGGCCGAACAAGGCCCGGAGCTGACGATGGACCAACAAATGAATCAGCAGCAACAGCAACAGCAACAGCAGCAGCAGCAGCAGCAGGCAACGAACTCGGACTCGAACGGCGGTGGACAGTAAATGCTCGCGCGCAACGCAGAGTCGCTCTACTGGATCGGGCGGTATGTGGAGAGAGCGGACGACACGGCCCGCATTCTCGATGTCACCGTCCACCAGCTTCTCGAAGACGCCACAGTCGATCCCGACCACACTTCGCGAGTGTTGTTGCGAGTGCTCGGTTTCCAGCACGAGCCGGATGTCTCGCTCGACGTGTGGTCGCTTACCGAGGTCGTCGCCTTCAGCCGCGACGGATTGGGTTCGATCGTGGACTCGCTGTCGAGTGCGCGCGAGAACGCCCGAGGTGCGCGTGAAGTCACGTCCAGTGAGATGTGGGAGTGCTTGAACACCACGTACAACGGATTGAACGAGCGCATCAGGGCGTCCAAGCGCACCGGCCCGGCCGAGTTCTTCAGCTACATCGAGGAGCGCGCCGCGATGTTCGCCGGTCTCGCGGACTCCACCCTCAGCCACGACGACGGCTATCGCTTTCTCCTGCTCGGTCGCTCGGTCGAGCGCATCGACATGATCGTTCGGTTGTTGCTCTCGCGAGCCGGTGACCGGCCGTCGTCGCCGGCGTGGGTCACTGTGCTTCGCTCGGCCGGTGCCCACGACACCTACCTGCGCACCTACCGCGGCGCGCTCGATGCCCAGCGAGTACTGGAATTCATGTTGTTGGACAGGCTCTTTCCGCGTTCGGTGTTCTACGCACTCAACGAGGCGGAACGATCACTCGATCAGCTCGACCATCAGCCCAACAGTCGAGTCGGTGCGCGCGCAGAGGCTCAGCGTCTACTCGGTCGCGCTCGCAGCGAACTCGAATTCCTGCGTCCCGGTGAAATTCTCGACGATCTGCAGGAGCGCCTGCTCTCCCTGCAAGAAACCTGCCGTGAGCTCGGTGATGCGATCTCCAAGCAGTATTTCCACGCCGCTCCGTGGGTGGCGTGGACGGACGCCGGCTCGGGAACATTCGAAGATCAATTGGAAGGTGAACTGTGAGCTGGCGTATGCGTGTCGTGCACACCACGGGCTATCAGTACGACGCACCGGTGACGTCGTCGTACAACGAGGCTCGACTGACGCCGCGAAGTGACAATCGGCAGAACGTGATTCTCAACCGAGTCGAGACCAACCCGGTGACGCGTTCCTACCGCTACACCGACTACTGGGGGACAGCGGTGACGGCGTTCGACCTGCACGCACCGCACACCGAGCTCGAGGTCACCGGATCGTCGGTGGTCGAGACCGATCCCTTCGTCTACCCGGATGAGAATGCCTCCTGGGAGGAACTCGCGAGCGACCAGGTGATCGACCGCTTCAACGAGGTCCTCGACAACACCGGATACGTGCCGAAGAACAGGCAACTCGCGTCGGTCGCGAAAAAGCTGTCGAAGGGTCTGCCGCCGCAGGAATCGGTCGTCGAGATCTCCAACTGGGTCAACCAGGAGATGTCGTACGTTCCCGGTACCACCGGTGTGCACACCTCGGCGGTGGAGGCCTGGTCGGAGAAGAAGGGTGTGTGTCAGGACTACGCCCACCTGACGCTGCTGATGCTGCGCAGCGTCGGCATCCCCAGCCGGTACGTCTCGGGCTACCTGCACCCGAAGAAACAGGCCGCGATCGGTGCGACGGTAGAAGGCCAGAGCCACGCCTGGATCGAGGCCTGGACCGGGGCGTGGTGGGGCTACGACCCGACCAACGCCATCGCCGTCAACGAGCAGCACGTGTCGGTCGGACTCGGCCGTGATTACGCCGACGTCCCGCCGCTCAAGGGCATCTTCTCCGGCGGCGGTTCGACGGCTCTCGACGTGGTCGTGGAGATCACGCGGCTGGCCTAGCGTCGTGCGCGTTTTGCGTACCCAGGGATACGCAAAACGCGCACGAGGTCAGTTCCAGCCGTAGTCCCGACGCAACCGATCTGCCACGGACTCGAACTGAGCTCTACCGAGGATTGCGCCTTCGCGACGAATGCCGTCCTCGGGCACGTCGAGAACTCGGTCCAAACGGATCCAACTCGGTCGGCCCTCGGCGTCCCAGGCACCGGATCCGATCGACTGCCAGTCGCGGTCGCCGTCGCGGCTGCTCTGGCTCGACAGCATCAGACCGAGCAGATCGTTGCCCTCGCGCCCGATGACCAGCACCGGGCGGTCCTTGCCCTGAGTGGCGTCTTCCTCGTAGGTGACCCAGGTCCAGACGATCTCACCCGGATCGGCCTTGCCGTCCAGATCGGGGGAGTACTCGACGGTCCGCGCCCGTTGGGCGGTCGGCCTGGTCTGCGATGCCACCGGACGGCCGGGGCGAGGTGCAGGAGCCGGTGTGCGCGACGCGCTTCCGGAGATCGCGTCCTTGCCCTTCTGCAGCGCACCGGAGTTCTGTAGTTGACGCAGTAGCCGCGGGCCCTCGCGCATCGCGATCTTGCCCAGTTCCTTGCCGAATCTGCTCCAGTTGCCAGCCATGCGGCGAGTGTAGCCACGGCGGCAGCGCTACAAACCGCCCTGACTCACCGGGGGACCAGCCACGACGGACAGCCGGGGACGGCGCACCGTTCCGCTCGTGGGACGATAGGGAAACCCGTTCGCTCATTTCGAACACGCCAGCCGAAGGATACGAGTGCCCAGCTTCGCCGACACGACGTTCACCGATCCGTCCAGGATCAGGAACTTCTGCATCATCGCCCACATCGACCACGGAAAGTCGACGCTGGCAGACCGGATGTTGCAGCTCACCGGCGTCGTCGACGACCGGTCGATGCGTGCGCAGTATCTGGACCGGATGGACATCGAGCGCGAACGCGGCATCACCATCAAGGCGCAGAACGTGCGTCTGCCCTGGGTCGTCGACGGCGAAGAATTCGTTCTGCACCTCATCGACACACCCGGCCACGTCGACTTCACGTACGAGGTGTCCCGCGCGCTCGAAGCGTGTGAAGGTGCTGTCTTGCTCGTCGACGCTGCTCAAGGCATCGAGGCGCAGACGCTGGCGAACCTCTACCTGGCTCTCGACAAAGAGCTCACCATCATCCCCGTGCTCAACAAGATCGACCTGCCTGCTGCCGACCCGGATCGTTACGCCGCCGAAATCGCGCACATCATCGGATGCGAGGCCGACGACGTGCTGCGGGTGTCCGGCAAGACCGGAGTAGGCGTCGAGGAACTGCTCAACGAGGTCGTCAAGCTGGTGCCGGCTCCGGTCGGCAACCCGGACGGGCCTGCCCGCGCGATGATCTTCGACTCGGTCTACGACACCTACCGAGGCGTCGTCACCTACGTCCGAGTGGTCGACGGCGCACTCAACCCTCGTGAGAAGGTCACGATGATGTCGACCGGCTCGACGCACGAGTTGCTCGAAGTCGGCATCGTGTCGCCGGACCCGAAGGCCACGAAGGGCCTGGGCGTCGGCGAGGTGGGGTACCTGATCACCGGCGTCAAGGACGTCCGTCAGTCCAAGGTCGGCGATACCGTCACCACGTTCCGCAAGGGTGCTACCGAGCCGCTGACCGGTTACCGCGAGCCACGGCCGATGGTCTACTCGGGCCTTTACCCACTCGACGGCTCCGACTACCCGGACCTGCGCGACGCCCTCGAAAAGCTTCAGCTCAACGACGCGGCCCTGACCTACGAGCCGGAGACCTCCGTGGCTCTCGGATTCGGCTTCCGCTGCGGCTTCCTGGGGTTGCTGCACATGGAGATCACCCGCGAGCGGCTCGAGCGTGAATTCAACCTCGACTTGATCTCGACCTCGCCGAACGTCGTCTACCGCGTCGAGATGGAAGACGGTGCCGAGCACATCGTCACCAACCCGTCGTACTGGCCCGAGGGCAAGGCGCGGGAAGTGTTCGAGCCCATGGTCAAGTGCACCATCATTTCGCCGAGCGAGTTCATCGGCTCGATCATGGAGCTGTGTCAGGGGCGACGAGGCGAGCTCGGCGGTATGGACTACCTGTCGGAGACTCGTGTCGAACTGCGCTACACGATTCCGATGGCCGAGATCATCTTCGACTTCTTCGACATCCTGAAGTCACGTACTCGTGGATACGCCAGCCTCGACTACGAGGAGATCGGCGAGCAGAGCGGAGCGCTGGTGAAGGTCGACATCCTGCTGCAGGGCGAGGCCGTCGACGCCTTCAGCGCGATCGTCCACAAGGACGCCGCTGCGGCCTACGGCAACAAGATGACGACCAAGCTCAAGGAACTGATTCCGCGGCAGCAGTTCGAGGTGCCGATTCAGGCTGCTATCGGATCTCGCATCATCGCCCGCGAGAACATCCGCGCCATCCGTAAGGACGTGCTTGCCAAGTGCTACGGCGGCGACATCAGCCGTAAGCGCAAGCTGCTCGAGAAGCAGAAGGAAGGCAAGAAGCGAATGAAGACCATCGGACGGGTCGAAGTTCCGCAGGAAGCTTTCGTGGCGGCACTGTCCTCGGAGTCCTCGTCGGACAAGCCGAAGAAGTAGGGACGGGACTTCCGCTCTCTGAAATCGTTGTAACGCAACCTTTCCGGCCCCGCACCGTGTTCTCGGTGCGGGGCTGGTGTGTTTGTGTAGGGCTGGTGCGTGTTTGCGCGGGCTTATGCGATGTGGGGGCCGGCTCGGGCGTGGGATTGTCTCGGTTGTCGGTTGGGGTCGACGGTGGCCGGGGGTACGAACCAGGGGTGGTTGTCGGCGGCGATGAACACTTCCCAGTCGGAGTGATGGATGAGGCGGTGGTGGAATCCGCAGAGGAGGACGAGGTTGTCCATATCGGTGGGACCACCGTCTGCCCAGTGCCAGATGTGGTGACCTTCGGTCCAGGCGGCGGGTTTGCCGCAGCCTGGGAACGCGCAGCCGTGATCGCGGGCCGTCAAGGCTCGTTTCTGTTTGGCGGTGACGGTACGGGCGGTGCGGGCGAGGTTGAGTGGGTTGCCGTTCTCGTCCATGACGATGGCGGTGAGAAGGCAATCGCATGCCAGTTGGCGAGAGGTGTTGCGGGAGAGCGGGCCCATCCACGGCAGCCAGCCGACCGACGTGCCGTCACCGAACAGGTCCCGATACGCGCTCCGGTTCGCGGTCGGGCGATCTGGTTCGCCCTGGGGATCGGACTCGTCCCGGCGATCGGACTCGTCCGTGTCGGGGTGGATCGGGTTTCCGGTGTCGATGTCAACCGGGTCGGCTGGATCGGCTGGATCGGTGTTGTCGGGTTCTGCTGCGGCGCGGGTGGTTTCGTCGTCGGTGACGTCGCTGTTGTTCTGGTTGTTCTGGCTTTGGAGGTCCTGTAGCCGGATGTGCAGGTTGACGTGTGGTTTTTCGCCGCCTTCGGTGGGGCGATTCGAGGTGGCGAGGTAGCGGTCGAGGATGTGTCCGAAGGCGTCGGCTCGTCTCTTGGCGGGGCTGCGGTCGTCTTGGGTGCCGTCGGCTGCGGGGTGGGGTTCGGTCAACGGGGAAAGTGCGGTGAGCAGCTTTTCTCCGGTGATCGCGTCGAAATCCATCTTCGCCACGAGACGTCCGTTGAGGGTTATCGAGGCGAAGAGTTCGTTGCGGTCGGTGTCCTCGGCGGGCGGCTTCTTACCGCCGAAGGTGTCCTGCAACTTGGTGATGGCTGCGCGGATGCTGTCGGTGCGTGCCCCGGGCCCGGTGGCGGCGGCGATCAGAGCTTTACGTGCGGCATCGCGCCCCTCTTGAGGGAGGTTCTTCGGGGGTGTTTCGGCGAAGGTGAGGATCAGGGCGGCGTGGTCGACGGTCATCACGCCGGTGTTGACGGCGTCGGCGATGTCGGGGAAGTTCTTCATGCCGCGGGCGAGGGCGACGATCTTGGTGGCTTTGGACGGCGAGAGCAGGGTGGTGGAGCTCAGCCAGCCTGCGGGTCCGGGGAACCCGAGCTTCTCTCGGCTCACGCGGGTGTCGATGTCGGCGACGAGGGCGATGCGCCGGGCTTCGAGTAATTGGATGTCATGAGAGACCGCGGCAGCGTCGGCGAGGAGTTCGCTCTCGCTCAGTTGCCAGATCTCCGTGGTCATGAGAAGAAGTGTATCGAACGGGTGTTCGATGCGCAATGATGGTGGCATCGAAAACTATTGCTGTGCACAAGGATTCGGGAATTGGAAGGTGTCGGTGGTCCGTGATATCGCTCGGAGAGTACATTTCGAATCTGTGACGACGCCGATCCTGAAGAAATTGCGTGTTCCCGTTGTCGGTGCGCCCATGGCGGGCGGTCCGAGTACTCCCGAGCTCGCCCGGGCTGTGTCCGAGGCCGGCGGACTCGGAATGATCGCCGGCGCGTTGCTGACGCCGGATGCCTTTGCCGCGCAAGTAGATTCGATGCGAGGTCTGGTGTTCGGGGTCAATCTTTTCCTACCCGAGGAGCCGTCGGCCGCGGATGTCGACTCCTACGCCCAGCATCTGGCCTCGTGGTTCGAGCGATTCGACGCCGAACCCGGCGTGCTGAAACGCCGCGATGATTACTACCCGGAGAAATTCGCCTGGCTGCTTGCCCATCCGGTGCCGGTGGTGTCGAGTACTTTCGCCACCTTCGATGCCGACGAGGTTGCCCAGCTGCACTCGGTGGGAACCGAAGTGTGGGCAACGGTGGCAACCGCCTCCGACGCGTCCATCGCCACCGCGAACGGTGTGGACGCGCTGGTGGTGCAGGGTCCCGAGGCGGGCGGACACCGAGGCACGTTCGACGGATCGGCCCCGGAAGAGCCGTTGACGGAGTTACTGGTCGCCGTACGTGAAATTTCGGATTTGCCCCGAATCGCGGCCGGCGGGCTCATGGACGGCAACGACATTGCGCCGCTGCTGGATTCGGGTGCCGCGCATGCAGCCCAGCTGGGTACCGCGTTTCTGAACACTCCCGAGGCAGGAACGAAGCCCGTGCACCGCGAGCAGCTGGCCAGTGCGTCGGGTACCGCCGTGACGAAGGCGTTTTCGGGCCGTCCTGCGCGGGGCTTGGTGAACGAGTTCATGCGCGAGAACTCCGACGCCGCCCCGCTGGCGTATCCCGATCTGCACTATCTGACCGCGCCGATGCGCGCGAAGGCCGCAGCTGCGGGTGACCCGTCGGGACTGTCGATGTGGGCCGGAACCGGCTATCGCCGCGCTCAGGCGAAACCGGCGGCCGAGCTGGTCGCCGAATGGGCGAGGCAACTCGGCCGCTGAACCGGACAGCTCAGGGGTTGGCGTGGGCGGGCTGGAAGTGTCCCGATGCCTGCGCTTCCTCTGCTCGGATGACGTGCACCACAGCGTTGATCAACGCCAAGTGCGTGAATGCTTGCGGAAAGTTGCCGAGGTGACGGCCGGTGCGATGGTCGATCTCTTCGGCGTAGAGCTTGAGCGGGCTCGCGTAGGCAAGCAGGCGTTCGCACAGGTGCTTGGCGCGCGGGAGTTCGTCGATCTCGACCAGAGCGGACACGAGCCAGAACGAGCAGATCGTGAACGTGCCTTCCTCGCCGGACAAACCGTCGTCGGTGGTGTCGGTTCGATAGCGCAGAACCAAGCCGTCCTCGGTCAACTCGTCGGCGATGGCGAGCACTGTTGCACGAATGCGTTCGTCGTCGGCCGGCAGAAATCGCAGGAGCGGTGCGAGTAGCAACGACGCGTCCAGAGAGGGATCTCCGTACCGCTGCGTCAGCACGCCGCGCGAGTCCACGCCGTTGTCGAGGATGTCGGCCTTGATCTCGTCGGCGATTTCGTTCCACTTGGTCGAGTAGTCCTTCTCGCCGTGGATATCGGCGAGCTTCGCACCGCGATCGAGCGCAACCCAACACATCAGCTTCGAGGACGTGAAGTGCTGGGGCTCACCGCGGACCTCCCAGATGCCACGGTCGGGTTTGCGCCAGTTCGCGATCGCTTCCTCGACCTGCCGTTTGAGTAGAGGCCACAGGAACTCCGGGACGTGTTCACGCGACTTGACGTGTAAGTACACCGAGTCGAGCATGGTGCCCCAGATGTCGTGCTGCTCTTGGTCGTAGGCACCGTTGCCGATACGTACCGGTCGGGCACCGTCGTACCCGGACAAGTGCGGTAGCTCGGCCTCGTCGAGGGTCTTCTCACCGCCGATGCCGTACATCACCTGAAGCGGGTTGACCTCCCCGTCTGCACTGGTGGCTACATCGGACATGAAGGCGAAGAAGTCGTTGGCCTCACGGTCGAGCCCGAGCGTGTACAGACCCCACAGAGCGAATGTCGAGTCGCGGACCCAGGTGTAGCGATAGTCCCAATTGCGTTCCCCACCAGGTGTTTCGGGTAGCGACGTGGTCGACGCGGCGAGCAGTGCTCCCGTGGGTGCGTAGGTCAGTCCTTTGAGGGTCAGAGCGCTGCGCTGGAGGTAGCCGCGCCACGGATGATCGGGGAACCGGCCGATCGTGATCCACTGCCGCCAGCATTCGGAGGTCTGCCACATCTTGCTGGCCGCTTCCTCGAACGTCTGCGGTGCGGGAAGATCGGACCACGACAGCGCGACGAAGATGTTGTCGCCCTCCGTCATTCGGGTTCGCGCGCGTGCTTCGGGGCCCTCGATGCCGATCCGAAGATTGGTGGTCAATTTCAGGGTGGGCTGGTCGCCGTCGGCGCTCGCCTCGCAGGTCGCGGTGGTCTCCTCGTACACCTTGCCGGTGTACTCCCATGTCGCGGGTGCCCGATGGTAGTCGAAGGCGGGCTCGCAGCTCATCTCCAATTCGACTGTGCCGCTGACACATTTGATGGTCCGAAGCAAGATGTGCTCGGCATCCCAGTCGCTCGGTGCGCGCTTGTGAGTTCGAGAACGCTGATCGGTGTTGTGCCAGGGGCCCATCACCAACGCGTCACGCACGATGAGCCACCCGGTCTCGGTCTGCCAGGTCGTCTCCACGATGAGGCCGCCGGGCAGGTATCGACGAGCGGCGGGTACCGACTGTCCGTACGGCCCGACGCGGAAGTGGCCCGCGCTTCGATCGAGGACGGCACCGAAAATACTGGGGGAGTCCGGCCGCGGTACACACATCCATTCGACGGAGCCGTTTCGGGCGATGAGGCACGTCGTCTCGCAGTCCGAGAGAAATGCGTAGTCGTCGATGGGCGGAAACGCGCTGCGGTAGGAGACCAACGTGGACACCGGCGCATCGGTGCTGCCCAACGCACCTTGGACTTCCGTTCCGCCCAGGCCTGGATGTCCTGAGCCCATGGCCGGCTCCTCGGCGACCGGGGGCACGGGCGAAACCTCATCGAATGCCGTCATGGCGTAATCATCGACCGATCCGTGGCAGCCGTCCACTGAGAGGCCGTACTCGGCGTGGCGCGGCTCAGGGGGAGCCCTGGTTTAAGCTGCGAGGATGGAATCGTTCGCGCGGTGGTGGGACGGCGTCGAGCTGTGGGTGACGGGCCTTCCGTTCGTTCCACAGTCGGTGGTCGTCCTCGCAGTGCTCGTTCCTGTTGCGTTCGTCTCGGCTCGGGTGTTCGATCGCGTGCTGGCAGTGATCCTGCGCGTGTTGGGCCGTGACGCCAGCGCAGCACGCGAGGCCGAGCTCTCGGCCTCGACGTCTACGACGAAGGATGGACTGTAATGCCGCGGTCTCGGGTGACATGGGCTCTGATCGCGCTGCTGGCGTTGGTCGTCATCGCGTGGTTGATCACGCGCTGACACGCGCCCGTCGTGCACATGCACGACTCCTCTGATTAGAGTCGGTCCGGAACCTCTGCTAGATTCCTGACCGTGTCTTCTGCCGCCGAGTACTGCGTCCGCCACCAGTTGGCGTTGATTGCTGTCGGCATGCTGGCAGTCGCCGATATCGACTGTTGTTGATTCTTTCCTTCGCGAATCGGTTTCGTCGATCCACTGTCGCCGCGTAGCGCAGTGTGTCCGCACGACGGGCCGGAGTCCGTGCCGCCAGTTCGCTGCTTCGTCGGCCGGGTCCTGACTGCTACGGCGCTCAGCGCGAAACTCCTTGCGTGTCTTGTGTTCTTTCCTCGTCGTCACACCACCATGAAAGGCCTTTCGCAATGAGGCACAGATCTCGTTATCTGCTCACCACGTTCGCAGCTGTGGGAACTCTTCTTCTCACCGCCTGCGGCGGCGGTTCGAGCGACGTGGTCGGAGGCGCACCGGACACTGCCAGTGGCCCGGCACTGACACTCGTCGGCTACGCAGTCCCGAAGAACGGCTGGGACGCAATCGGTCCGGCGTTCGCAGCCACCGAGGATGGAGAGGGTACGGCGATCAACGCCGATTACGGCGCATCGGGAAACCAGTCGCGCAAGGTCGCCGACGGCGCGCCTGCGGACATCGTCAACTTCTCCGTCGAGCCGGATATCACTCGACTTGTCAAGGCGGGCAAAGTCGACGAGGACTGGAACCAGAACGCGTACGGCGGGGTGCCGTTCGGCTCGGTGGTGACCATCGTCGTCCGCGAGG
Source organism: Rhodococcus sp. 06-1460-1B (assembly GCF_002258475.1). NCBI lineage: Bacteria > Bacillati > Actinomycetota > Actinomycetes > Mycobacteriales > Nocardiaceae > Rhodococcus > Rhodococcus sp. 06-1460-1B. The sequence goes on along the minus strand of NZ_NOYS01000025.1, from coordinate 65,499 downwards.
GCAATCCGAAGAACATCCAGACGTGGGACGACCTGATCAAGCCCGACGTTCAGGTCATCAGCCCGAGCCCCCTCAGCTCCGGATCGGCGAAGTGGAACCTGCTCGCGCCGTACGCCGCCAAGAGCAACGGTGGCCAGGACAAGCAGGCCGGTCTCGACTTCGTTCGTACGCTCGTCGCCGATCACTTCCCTGTGCAGCCCGAATCCGGCCGCGCCGCAACCGAAGCGTTCTTGCAGGGGCAGGGCGACGCGTTACTGAGCTACGAGAACGAGGCACTGCTCATCGAAGAGCAGGGACAGAAGGTGGAGCACGTGGATGTTCCCGTCACCTTCCGCATCGACAACCCGGTGGCAGTGATCAACAGCAGTGCGAACCTCGAGCGTGCGAATGCTCTGAACGATTTCGTCTACTCCGACGAAGGCCAGAAGATCTGGGCCGAGGCGGGTTTCCGGCCGACCAATCCGGAGATCGCCTCCGAATACTCGGACAAGTTCTTCACGCCCGAAAAGCTGTACACCATCGATGATCTCGGCGGCTGGACTCAGGTCGACGCCGACCTGTTCGGAGACAACGGCGCAATTGCGACGATCTACCAGGAAAGTACTCGGTAGATGTCGTCGTCGACCGGTGAACCCGCGGCCCCGGTTTCGATCGCCCCGCTCAGTGCGACACCTCGGTTTCGTGCTGGGCGGGAAGGTCGCAAGTTCCGGGGCCCCGGTTCGGTGGGTCCGCTGGGCCTCGGTGTCGCTGTTCTGTGGCTCAGTGTCATCGTGCTGCTGCCGTTGGCGGCGTTGACGGTTCAGTCGTTCGACGGCGGCCTCGGTGGTTTCTGGGATGCGGTCACCGAGACACGTGCCATCGCCACGTTCAAGGTGACTCTGCTGGTGTCCGTGGCCGCCGCCGTGATCAACCTCTTTCTCGGCACTGTGATCGCGTGGGTTCTGGTACGCGACGAGTTTCCCGGCAAGCGTTTCGTCAATGCCCTGATCGACCTGCCGTTCGCACTACCGACCATCGTGGCGAGCTTGGTGTTGCTGTCGCTGTACGGACCGTCGAGTCCGATCGGCATCGTCTTCAACGCCACCAAGCCTGCGGTCATCGTGGCGCTGCTGTTCGTCACGCTCCCGTTCGTGGTGCGTGCGGTGCAGCCGGTGCTGATAGAACTCGACAAGGACGTCGAAGAGGCGGCCGCATCGCTGGGTGCGAACAACTGGACCATCTTTCGGCGCATCGTGTTGCCGGTACTGCTTCCGGCTGTGCTCTCGGGCGGTGGGCTCGCGTTCGCCCGTGCCATCGGCGAATTCGGGTCGGTGGTGTTGATCGGCGGCAACATCCCCAACGACACGCAGGTCGCTTCGCAGTACATCCGTGAACTCATCGAGTACGACCGGCCGATCGACGCAGCCGCAATCTCCGTGGTGCTGTTGGCAATCGCCTTCGCTGTGCTGTTCGTGCTCCGCATCATCGGCAACAGGTTGGCCAGACGGGAAGAGCAGATCTCGTGAAAATCGGTCTCCCGATCAAACTGTCCCTGCGTGCCGTCGCACTGATCTATCTCGCTGTGCTCGTGCTGTTCCCCCTCGGTGCCATCCTGTTTCGCACGTTCGAGGACGGGGTGGTGGCGTTCTGGGAGCAGATCACCACTCCCGCCGCGCAATCCGCTCTCCAACTCTCCCTGTTGATCGTGGCGATCGTCGTTCCCATCAACGTCGTGTTCGGAATCGTCACAGCGTTGGCATTGGTACGCGGACGGTTCCGCGGCAAGGGGATACTCGAAGCGATCGTGGACCTGCCGTTCGCGGTGTCGCCGATCATCACCGGCGTCGCGCTCATCCTGCTGTGGGGTGCCAACGGATGGTTCGGTGGCATCGAAAGCCTCGGTTTCAAGGTCATCTTCGCGCTACCCGGCATGGTCATCGCGACGATATTCGTCACTTTGCCGTTCGTCGTTCGCGAAGTGGAACCGGTCCTGTACGAGATCGGTGAAGAGCAGGAAGAGGCTGCCTCGACTCTGGGTGCGAGTACCTGGCAGACGTTCTGGCGAATCACGTTGCCTGCCATCCGATGGGGACTGACCTACGGCGTGGTGCTCACCGTCGCACGTTCGCTCGGAGAATTCGGTGCCGTCATCATGGTCTCCACCAACCTGCCCGGCATTTCCCAGACGCTCACACTGCTGGTCAATTCACGGTACGAGGACTTCAATCAGCAGGGCGCATATGCGGCGTCCACGTTGCTCATGGCGATCGCCGTCATCGTGCTGCTGCTGATGACGGTTCTCGACAAGAAGAGGACGAAGTAATGACCGAGACATCTTCCGAGATCGAGATCTCCGTGGTCGGCGCAAACAAGCGCTACGGCGATTTCGCCGCCCTCGACGACGTCAGCATCGACATCCCGAAGGGCTCGTTGACGGCGCTGCTCGGACCCAGTGGCTCGGGCAAGTCCACGCTGCTTCGATCCATCGCAGGCCTCGAGCAGCTCGATACGGGCCGAGTGGTGCTGGCCGGCCAGGACGTCACCTGGGTGAGCCCGCAGCGTCGCGAGATCGGGTTCGTGTTTCAGCACTACGCCGCGTTCAAACACCTGACGGTGCGCGACAACGTGGCGTTCGGCTTACAGATCCGCAAGCGGCCCAAGGCCGAAATTGCCAAGAAGGTCGACGAACTGCTCGAGATCGTCGGTCTGGCGGGTTTCCAAGGCCGCTACCCGGCGCAGCTCTCCGGAGGACAGCGTCAACGCATGGCGCTGGCACGTGCACTCGCCGTCGACCCGCAGGTTCTCCTCCTCGACGAGCCCTTCGGTGCCCTCGATGCCAAGGTGCGCGCAGATCTACGGACGTGGCTGCGCCGATTGCACGACGAGGTGCACGTCACCACTGTGTTGGTGACCCACGACCAGGAAGAAGCGCTCGACGTCGCCGACCGAATCGCGGTGCTGAACAAGGGCAGAATCGAACAGGTCGGCACCCCGGAGGATCTCTACGATCGCCCTGCAAACAACTTCGTGATGTCGTTCCTCGGTCAGGTGGCCAGGCTGAACGGACTTCTGGTGCGCCCGCACGACATTCGTGTCGGGCGGGACCCGTCGTTGGCACAGGCGCAGGCGAGTGGCACGGCAGAATCTGCCGGGGTGACGCGGGCCGTCGTCGAACGGGTCGTACGCCTCGGCTTCGAGGTGAAGGTCGAGCTCAAGAACGCGGCCACCGGCGAGCTGTTCGCGGCGCAGATCACGCGCGGCGACAGCGAGGCGCTGGGGCTGCACGAGGGCGAAACCGTGTACGTCCGTGCGACTCGGGTTCCGACGATCACGGATACGACGGAATCGGCTCCGGTGCACTGATCGGACGAGCGGGGCTGTTCGTGCTACGCGATCGAGTGATCGTGCGCGAGAGCTGCGTCGTACCGCCGGGAGGCGAGCTCGGCCACTGCCGGATGAGGGCCCAGAACATCGGCGTACGTCACGTTCGGGACGTCGACCAGCACCTGTGAGATGCGATCGGTGAGCCTCCCGGGTGCCAGGAACCAGGGAGCCACCACGATCCGGGTGGCTCCCAGCGCGTGCAACTGCGCGACCGCGTCCAGTGGAGACGGATCGACGGACGTGGCGAAACAGGTGACAACTCCCGCCCAGCCGGTGCCGGACACCAGTTCGTTCGCCACTCTACGGCTGCGGTCGTTCGCCGAGGAATCGCTCGATCCGACGGCAGCCAAGGCGACTCCGACGGTCGAATCGCCGAGCGCCGCACCGGTGTCGAGGACACGGTCACGAACGGCGTCGACGAGAAGTCGATCGTCGCCCAGCACCTCGGACTGACCGATCGATACGTGCGGATGCCGCACCCGCGCTGCAGCCAACAGCGCGGGCAGGTCCACTTTCGCGTGAAAAGCTTTGCCCAACAACAGTGGAACCGCGACGATGCGGGCATGCCCGGCATCGGCCAAATCGTCGAGTACCTGCTCGACGCTGGGCTCACTCAGGTCGAGAAACGCGACGCGCACATCGAGATCCGGACGCCGTCGACGCAGGACGTCGACGGCGCGGTGGATCGTCTCGCTCGAGCGGGGATCGCGGCTGCCGTGCGCTACCGCGAGCAGAGCCGTCACGCCGGAACTGCCGACCCCAGCTCAACGGCGGCCAGTGCGTTGCCCACCAGACCGGCTGCCAGTGTGTTGCCACCGGCCGGATCGATCAGCAAGAAGCTGCCGGTGTGCCTGTTGACGGCGTAGTCGTCGGCCACGATTGGCTCGGCAACGCGAACAGAGATGCGTCCGATCTCGTTGAGTTCCAACGATTCCGGCCCCTCGTGCGCAGTGAGGTCCTGCTCGTCGAATCGCTCGACGAGCGCCCCGACGATGGCCTGGGTGGTACGAGTGCCGTGCTTGAGCAGCAGACGAGCGCCCGGGCGAAGCGGCTTCTCGGCCAGCCAGCACACCGTGGCCTCGAAGTCGCCGATCGGTTCCGGTGCGTCCTGCGGGGAGGCGATGGTGTCGCCGCGCGAGACGTCGACATCGTCGGCGAGGACGAGGGTGACGCTACGTCCGGCATGCGCCGTGCGCAGCTCGCCGTCCGCGGTGTCGATGCGCTCCACTGTTGTTCTGGTACCCGAGGGCAGGATGACGACCTCGTCGCCGACGTCGACGGAGCCCGCTGCGACCTGGCCGGCATATCCGCGGTAGTCCGGGAATTCCGCTGTGCGCGGCCGGATCACGTACTGCACGGGGAATCGCAGACCGACCCGGTGAGGTTCGGCGTCCACCGGGACCGACTCGAGGTGCTCGATGAGGGTGGGCCCGTCGTAGTACGGGGTCTTGTCGGACTTCACTGCCACGTTGTCGCCGTGCAACGCCGAGACGGGGATTTCGATGACGTCCTCGCTGGACCATCCGAGCGAGGAGGTCAGGGAGTTGAATTCCGCCGAGATGTCGGCGAATACCGTCGCGGGGTCCTCGACCAGGTCGATCTTGTTGACGGCGAGCACCAGGCGCGGAACACCGAGCAGAGCCAGAACGGCGGCGTGCCTGCGGGTCTGGGTGATCACGCCTTTACGGGCATCGACGAGCAGGATGACGAGCTGAGCCGTCGACGCACCGGAGACGGTATTGCGGGTGTACTGCACGTGCCCGGGGGTATCGGCCAGCACGAACGAGCGGTGCGGTGTCGCGAAGTAGCGGTAGGCGACATCGATGGTGATGCCCTGTTCGCGTTCCGCGCGCAGGCCGTCGACGAGGAGGGACAGGTCCGGTGTGGCCAGACCCTTGTCCACGGACGCGCGCGTGACGGCGTCGATCTGGTCTGCGAGAACGGATTTGGTGTCGTACAACAGGCGTCCGACAAGAGTGGACTTGCCGTCGTCGACGCTGCCCGCGGTGGCGAGGCGAAGAAGCTGAGTTCCGCGAGTGGAGCCTGCGGAATGACCATTGGATATGCCCGTGCTGCTCATCAGAAGTATCCTTCTCGTTTGCGATCTTCCATGGCAGCCTCGGACACGCGGTCGTCGCCGCGAGTGGCTCCGCGTTCGGTCAGCCTGGACGCCGCGACCTCGGCGAGGATCGCTTGATTGTCGGCAGCCTCGGACAGGACGGCACCGGTGGTGGATCCGTCGCCGACAGTGCGGTAGCGCACCGACAGTGTCTGCAACTCTTCACCTTCGGCCGGTCCGCCCCAGACGCCCGGCGTCATCCACATGCCGTCGCGCTGATACACCGGGCGCTGGTGGGCGTAGTAGATGCTGGCCAACTCCACGTCGTCGCGAGCGATGTAGCGCCAGATGTCGAGTTCGGTGAAGTTGCTGAGCGGGAACACGCGCACCTGCTCGCCGGGGGAGTGCTTGCCGTTGTACAGGTTCCACAGTTCCGGACGCTGCTTCTTCGGCTCCCACTGCCCGAATGCGTTGCGCAGCGAGAAGATTCGCTCTTTGGCGCGGGCGCGTTCCTCGTCGCGTCGGGCACCGCCGAACACGGCGTCGAACCGGTTCTCGGAGATCGCGTCGAGGAGAGGAACGGTCTGCAGAGGGTTGCGGATGCCGTCGGGGCGCTCGGTGAGACGTCCGTCGGCGAGGTACTCCTCGACGCTGGCCACGTGCAGGCGCAGGTTGTACTTCGCAACCACGTGGTCGCGGAAATCCAGCACCTCCTGCAGGTTGTGCCCGGTGTCGACGTGCAGCAGTGCGAACGGCAGGGGAGCGGGCCAGAACGCCTTGATGGCCAGGTGCAGCAGAACGGTGGAGTCCTTGCCACCCGAGAACAGGATGACGGGGCGCTCGAATTCGCCGGCCACCTCTCGGAAGATGTGGATGGCTTCGGACTCGAGTGCATCGAGGGTGTCGAACCGATCTGCATCGAGATGGGTGCGTCCGACGGTCGCCGTCGTGAGGTCGAGTGTCATGAGGCGTGCAACCCACATTCGGTCTTGGCCTTGCCGGCCCAACGACCGCTGCGCGGGTCGGCTCCGGGGGCAGGTTTGACGGTGCACGGTGCGCACCCGATGGACGGATATCCCTCGTCGACGAGAGGGTTGACCAGGATCGAATGTTCGTCGATGTAGGCCTGCATCTGCTCATCGGACCACGGGGCGATCGGGTTGATCTTCACCAGGCCGAAGGCGTCGTCGAAGGAGATCAGAGGAGCGTTGGCGCGAGTCGGGGCTTCGACTCGTCGAATTCCGGTGACCCACGCGCTGTAGTTCGCCAGTTCCTTCTTCAGCGGAGCCACCTTGCGCATCGCGCAGCAGCGGTTCGGTTCGCGGGCGAAGAGATCTTTGCCTTCGATCGAATCCTGTTCTGCCACCGTCTTTTCGGCGCGTGCGTTGACGACGTTGACGCCGTAGACGGCCTCGACGGCGTCGCGCGTTCCGATGGTCTCGGCAAAGTGGTAACCGGTGTCGAGGAACAACACGTCCACTCCGGGATGAACCTGTGCAGCGAGGTGAACGAGAACCCCGTCCTGCATGTTGGAGGCGACGATGAAATCGCTACCGAAGGTGTCCTCGGTCCATTGCAACAACTCGAGCGGGCTTGCGCCGTCGAGTTCGCGGGCACCGCGCTCGGCGATGTCCTTCAGTTGGTCGACCGTCAAATTCAGTCTGGTACTCATCGCAAATCCGCCTCGTCTGCTCGCACGGCCCATTGAGCGAACCGTTCGCCGTCTTCGCGGTGCTTGTCGAAATTGCGCACCACTCTGTCGATGTAATCTCCCAGCTCGGAGCTGTTGACCTTGTGCTGACGCAACTTTCGGCCGAACGCACTGTCCAGGCCGAGGCTGCCTCCGAGGTGAACCTGGAAACCCTCGATCTGATTCCCGTCCCCGTCGTCGACCAACTGTCCCTTGAACCCGATGTCGGCGATCTGCGACCGCGCGCACGAGTTGGGGCAACCGTTGATGTTGATGGTGATCGGAACGTCGAGTCGACTGTTGATATCGGACAAGCGCTCTTCGAGCTCGGGGACGAGAACCTGTGAGCGCTTGCGGGTTTCGGCGAACGAGAGCTTGCAGAACTCGATGCCACTGCACGCCATCAGATTCTTGCGCCAATGCGAGGGGCGAGCCGGTAGGCCCAGCGCATCGAGGTCCGAGATCAGCTGCTCGAGCGTCTCGTCCGGAACATCCAGCACGATCAGCTTCTGATACGGCGTGAATCGGACGCGATCCGACCCGGCCTTTTCGGCGGCGTCGGCGACGGCCGCGAGGATGGTGCCGGACACGCGACCCGCGATGGGCGCGACACCGACGGCGTTGAGCCCGTTCTTGAGCTTCTGGATCCCGACATGATCACGGGGCCGAGCGGGCTTCTCGGGAGCCGGGCCGTCGATGAGCTTGCGATGCAGATACTCGTCCTCGAGGACCTGGCGGAACTTCTCGATGCCCCAGTCCTTGATGAGGAACTTCAGGCGCGCCTTGGTGCGAAGCCGGCGGTAGCCGTAGTCGCGGAAGATCGAGACGACGCCCTCCCAGACGTCGGGGACGTCCGCGAGCGGAACCCAGACTCCGACGCGCTGCGCGAGCATCGGGTTGGTGGACAGGCCGCCGCCGACCCACAGGTCGAGTCCTGGTCCGTGCTCGGGGTGGTTCACACCGATGAAGGCGACGTCGTTGATCTCGTGCACTACGTCCTGCAGACCCGAGATCGCGGTCTTGAACTTGCGTGGCAGGTTCGAGTACTCGGGCTTGCCGATGTACCGCTCGACGATCTCGTCGATGGCCGACGTCGGGTCGAGAATCTCGTCGACCGCTTCACCTGCCAGCGGGGAACCGAGCACCACACGGGGGCAGTCTCCGCACGCCTCGGTCGTCTTCAGGCCGACTGCCTCGATCCGACGCCAGATCTCGGGGACGTTCTCGACCTCGATCCAGTGGAACTGGACGTTCTCGCGATCGGAGAGGTCCGCGGTGTCGCGGCCGAACTCCTTCGAGATCTGAGCCAGAGTGCGCAGCTGCTCCAGATTCAATGCACCGGCATCGCACCGGATGCGCATCATGAAGTACTTCGCCTCGAGCAGGTCGATGTTGTCGTCACCGGTGAAGGTGCCGTCGTAGCCCTGTTCACGCTGGGTGTAGAGACCCCACCAGCGGAACCGGCCGCGCAGATCGCCCTTGTCGATGCTGTCGAAACCCTGCTTCGAGTAGATGTTCTCGATGCGGGCGCGCACGTTGAGCGGGTTGTCGTCCTTCTTGGACTGCTCGTTGGCGTTGAGCGGCTCTCGATAGCCCAGAGCCCACTGGCCTTCGGCGCGACGCTTGGTCGGCCGCGGCGCTCGCTCTCGCGGTGTGGCGGAGGCAGCGTCGGTGGTCGCGTCGCTGGTCGACGACATGCAATGCTCCTGCATCTTCGGTGCGGGCCGGCTCCGATCGTTGCGCAGAAGAGCGCTCACGAGATGGTGCGGAACCGGTGGATCGAATGGACGTGCTCCAAGGAGGGCTGGGTCAGCAGCCGGTCGTGTGTCGACACGACGCGCTGCAGACACGGCCGAGATCGACGTGGCGGCGCGCCACGAGTCGAATTCCTGAGTCGGTCACGGGTGCCATTGTGCCACGTCATCGACCGGGTGCCGACCGCGGCGGCCTATTTACCCCGAAATTCCGGTAAATAGGCTGGCAGGGTGCGAGTCGTGCGTGCACAGCGCCCTGGGCGGCGCGTGGATCGGGCCGCCGGTGAACTCTGGGACACTGGAGTCCGTGAATACCGTCGTCGATACCTCCTCAGTCTTCGAGCTGCCGTCCGGCGCATTCGACGGAGTGGGGGAACGTGCGTTCGGGATCTACGTGCATGTGCCCTTCTGCGCCACGCGATGCGGGTACTGCGACTTCAATACGTATACGGCCGGGGAGCTGGGCACATCGGCGTCGCCGCAGTCCTGGTTGGAGGGTCTGCGCAGAGAACTCGACGCTGCGGCGAACCTGATCGGAACGGGCGCGGGTCGAGTACCGACAGCCGACACCGTCTTCGTCGGAGGTGGGACGCCGTCGTTGCTCGGAGGCGACGGCCTCGCGGACGTATTGGGCGCGGTCCGGTCGAGCTTCGGGCTGTCCGACGGTGCGGAAGTGACCACGGAATCGAACCCGGAATCGACGTCGCCTGCATTCTTCGAGCGGCTGCGCGACGCCGGGTTCACGCGGGTGTCGTTGGGCATGCAGTCCGCGGCACCGCACGTTCTGGCGGTTCTGGATCGCACCCACACTCCGGGACGAGCGGTGGCCGCGGCGAAGGAAGCGTCCGCAGCCGGCTTCGAGCACGTGAACCTCGACCTCATCTACGGAACGCCGGGCGAGCGAGACAGCGATCTCGATCAGTCCCTCGCTGCGGTGCTCGACGCGGGTGTCGACCATGTCTCCGCGTACGCACTGATCGTCGAGGACGGCACCGCCATGGCGCGAAAGGTGCGCCGAGGTGAGTTGCCGGCACCCGACGACGACGTGTTGGCGAGCCGATACGAGCGCATCGACACGGCCATGAACGCAGCAGGCCTGTCCTGGTACGAGGTATCGAACTGGGCCGCCGATGCACATGCGCGGTGCCGGCACAACATCGGCTACTGGGACGGCGGCGATTGGTGGGGTGCCGGGCCGGGAGCGCACAGCCACATCGGCGGCACGCGATTCTGGAACGTCAAACACCCGGCCACCTACGCAGATCGGCTCGCCGCCGGCGAGCTGCCGGTGCAGGGCAGTGAACTGCTCACCGAGCAGGACCGTCATCTCGAAGAACTGATGCTGACCGTGCGTCTGCGCTCAGGAGTGCCGATGAGTCTGCTGGGGCCGACCGAGCTCGCAGCCGCCGAGCAGACCGTGGCGGACGGGTTGATGGTGCAGCGAGGCGATCACCTCGTGCTGACCGACCGCGGCCGGTTGCTCGCCGACGCCGTGGTGCGCACCATCGCCGCGGCCTGAACGATCTGTTTGAGGCTGCAGTGTTCTCGGGCCTTCGAACCCTCAGGCACCCAGGGCGTCGTAGTCGAACACTCTGGCGTGCAACACCGTTCGACTGCGCAGCGCAGCCCGGACAGCGCGGTGCAGGCCGTCCTCGAGGTAGATGACGCCTCGGAACTGCACAGCGTGGGGGAACAGGTCGCCGTAAAAGGTGGAGTCCTCGGACAACAACCGGTCGAGTTCGAGCACCTTGGTGGTGGTCACGATCTCGTCCAAACGCAGTTGGCGTGGAGGAATTCTCGACCAGTCCCTGATGGACAGGCCGTGCTCCGGGTAGGGCTTTCCGTCTCGTACACCCTTGAAGATCATCGCGAGCCTCGAACCGCTGGACCGAATCGAAAGACAGTTTCCACTCGGACCACAGTAAGGCCTTGCACGAGCATGCGTTCCTCGGCTACTAGACTCGAGCGACGATTGGCAACGAGAACGGAGGTGGGCACCGATGTCGAGCACCGACGACAGGCGGTTCGAGGTTCTGCGAGCGATCGTGGCGGACTACGTGTCCACCCAGGAGCCCGTCGGATCGCGTGCTCTGGTCGAGCGTCACAACTTGGGTGTGTCGAGTGCGACCGTGCGCAACGACATGGCTGTCCTCGAGGCAGAGGGCTACATCGCCCAACCGCACACCAGCTCCGGGCGGGTGCCGACCGACAAGGGGTACCGCCAGTTCGTGGACCGGATCGCCGACGTCAAACCGTTGTCACCGGCCGAGCGTCGCGCCATTCTGGAGTTCCTCGAGAACGGCGTCGACCTGGACGATGTGCTGCGCCGCGGTGTTCGACTGCTCGCTCAGCTGACCCGGCAGGTAGCCGTGGTTCAGTACCCGACGCTGTCGGCGTCCTCGGTTCGACATCTGGAGGTCGTCGCTCTCACACCGGCTCGGCTGCTGTTGGTGCTCATCACCGACTCCGGCCGGGTCGATCAACGCATCGTCGAACTCGGCGACGTCATCGACGACGAGAACTTGGCCCAGTTGCGGCGGTTGCTCGGCGGCGCACTGGAAGGCAAGCGGCTGGCGGCGGCGTCCGCAGCCGTGGCCGAGCTGGCCGAGAATGCACCTCCCGCCCTGCGTGACGCGATGATTCGTTCTGCCACGGTGCTGGTGGAATCGCTCGTCGAACATCCCGAGGAGCGGCTGGTTCTCGGCGGAACGGCCAATCTGACGCGCAACGCGGCGGACTTCGCGGGCGACGCAGGGTTTCCGGGATCGCTCCGAGCGGTACTCGAAGCGCTGGAAGAGCAAGTGGTGGTACTCAAGCTGCTCGCCGTGACGCAGGACACCCGCACCGTCACCGTGCGTATCGGCGAGGAGACGCAGGTCGAGGAGATGCGCGGAACATCGGTGATTTCCACCGGATACGGCTCTGCTGGCATGGTCCTGGGAGGGATGGGCGTTCTCGGCCCCACCCGAATGGACTATCCAGGAACAATCGCGTCGGTCGCGGCGGTTGCCAGGTACATCGGCGAGGTCCTGGCCGAGCGCTGACGCGAGCCGACGATCCATCGTCGGCCGCGGGGGCACAGCGGCCGCGACACAGCATCAACGAACGAGATTCATCTTCTAGGACGAAAGAGACGACGTGGCACGGGATTATTACGGGACTTTGGGCGTCGGCCAGCAGGCGACGGACCAGGAGATCAAACGCGCTTACCGCAAATTGGCGCGAGAGTTGCACCCGGACGTGAACCCGGACGAGGCCGCACAGGCCCGGTTCAAGGACATTTCCACCGCATACGAGGTGCTCTCCGATCCGGAGAAGCGTCGAATCGTCGACCTCGGCGGCGATCCTCTGCAGCAGGGCGGCGGCGGTGGTGGCGGCGGATTCGGTGGTGCCGGATTCGGCGGTGGCCTCGGCGACGTCTTCGAAGCGTTCTTCGGCGGTGGCGCAGGCGGTGGTCAGCGCGGACCCAAGGGACGCGTACAACCCGGAGCCGATTCGCTGCTGCGAACCAAACTCACCCTCGACGAATGCGCCACCGGCGTCACCAAGCACATCACCGTCGATACGGCGATCCTGTGCGACCTGTGCACCGGCTCGGGCACCAACGGCGATTCCAAGCCCGTTCGGTGCGAGACCTGTGGCGGTGCCGGCGAAGTGCAGTCGGTGCAGCGCTCGTTCCTCGGCCAGGTCATGACCAGCCGTCCGTGCCCCACCTGCCGCGGTGCAGGCGAGACCATCCCGGACCCCTGCCGCAAGTGCGGCGGCGACGGCCGGGTGCGTTCGCGTCGGGACATCTCGGTGAAGGTCCCGGTCGGCGTCAGCAACGGCATGCGCATCAGGTTGGCCTCGCAGGGCGAGGTCGGGCCGGGTGGCGGCCCCGCAGGCGATCTCTACGTGGAAATCGTCGAGCAGCAGCACGAGGTGTTCGTCCGTGACGGCGACGATCTGCACTGCACCGTTCGCGTCCCGATGGTCGACGCGGCACTGGGGACGTCGGTGACGGTCGACGCCATCATCGACGGCCCGACCGAGATCTCGATCGAGCAAGGGACACAACCGAACTCGACGACGGTGCTGCGCGGGCACGGGATGCCCAAGCTCCGTTCCGGTATCCGCGGTGACCTGCACGCCCACCTCGAGGTCATCGTGCCGACCAAGCTGGACAGCAAGCAGACCCACCTGCTCGAACAGCTCAAGACCATGCGCGACCGCGATTCGGCGGAGGTCGTCACCACCGGTTCGGCGCACAGCGGTGGCCTGTTCTCGCGGTTGCGGGAAGCCTTCAGCGGGCGCTGATTCATGGCCCCCACGGTCTTCTATCTCACGCCGCTGCCGGCCGTGGGAGAGCTCGCCGTGCTCGACGGCAAAGAAGGTCATCACGCCGCGACCGTGCGGCGGATCCGAGTCGGCGAGCGACTGCTGCTCAGTGACGGTGCCGGCGGTCTGGCCGACACTGTCGTCGTCGGTGCCGAGAAGAACCGACTCGAACTGACGGTGCAGTCGCGCACGGACATGCCGCGAGCCACTCCCACGGTGACGCTGGTTCAGGCGCTGCCGAAGGCGGACCGCTCCGAACTGGCGATCGAGCTGGCCACCGAGGCCGGGATCGACGCCGTGGTGCCGTGGCAGTCGGCGCGATGCGTCGCTCGCTGGGAAGGACCCAAGGCGACCAAGGGGGTCGCGCGCTGGCGCAGCACCGCCGCCGAGGCGGCCAAGCAATCGCGTCGCGCATACATCCCCGAGGTCTCCGAGTTGCACGATTCACGCTCGGTGTACGCCCTCGTGAACCGGATCGTGGCGGGCGGCGGCATCGTCGCCGTGCTGCACGAAGCGGCCACCTCGGCATTTCGCGACCTGCCGTTCGATTCGGTGCCCGAGGTCGCGATCGTCGTCGGACCCGAGGGTGGCCTCGACGACAGAGAGATCGCGGCTCTGACCGAGGCAGGCGCGACGCCGGTGGTGCTGGGGCCGACGGTGCTGCGAACCTCGACGGCCGGAGCTGTTGCGTTGGGAGCTCTCGGGGTTCTGACGACGCGGTGGGCGCAACTTCCGCCCGATTTCCCGAACGCATGAGCGTTCGCACCAAGATCGCGTACGGCGAGCATCCGGAACAGTTCGGTCACCTCTATCTGCCGTCCGCGCCGGTCACGCCCGCGACACCGGTGGTCGTGATCGTGCATGGTGGATTCTGGAGTGGGCAGTACGCGTCGAATCTGGGCACCCAGTTCGCCCGAGCTGTCGCCGGAGCCGGTGCGGTCGCCTGGAACATCGAATACCGACGCGTCGGTGCGGGCGGGCACTGGCCGGAGATGCAGGCCGACGTGCGCGCCGCACTCGACGCCGTGGCCGGGGTGGTACAGCACCACGCCCCGGTCGGTGTCGACGATGTCCGCGTCATCGGGCACTCGGCGGGCGGCCACCTGGCAGTGTGGCTCGGCGGCGAAACCGACACGACGGTCCGGCCGTCGCGCATCGTCTCGCAGGCGGGTGTCCTCGATCTGGAGCCGCGCGGGGCGTCGGGACGTACCAATCCGGCGGTCGAGGCCCTGCTGCAGGCCCGCTACGAAGACGAGCCCCAGCTGTACCGGTCGGCCTCACCCCTGGCCCGACTACCCATCGGCATCCCGACGATCTGCCTGCACGGATCCGATGACCTTCAGGTCCCGGCTTCGCAGAGCTCGAGGTACGTCGAGGCCGCACGAGCCGCGGGCGACGAAGCGGAGCCGGCGATCGTGCCGGGCGAGGACCACTTCGCCTTCCTGAACCCGGATTCGCGGTGCTGGGCGCTCTCGCTCGAGGCCGTCCTGGGCGAGCGCCGTGGGTAATAGGAATGCGCATCGATCCTGCGGCGTTAAACTTGGTCCGAGCGCAACCTGACGGACGCGTTCGAAAACATCAGCGTCACCGGTCGAAACAAGAGAGCAGGCCATAGCCACCACGTGAGTGAACACAGCGAATTTCCCGCCGAGCGCGACGTTCGGTCCACCTTGGAGCTCGCCCCCGAAGCAGTGATGCCGCTGCTGGGACAGTCCGACGAGAACCTCCGGGCGCTCGAGCAGATGCTGACGGCCGACATCCACGTACGAGGAAACGCCGTGACGCTCACCGGGAAGGTGCCCGATGTGGCGTTGGCCGAGCGGGTGATCACCGAATTGGCGGCATTGGCCAAACGTGCTCAGCCACTGACTCCAGACGCAGTGCGCCGGTCGATCGCCATGCTCACCGAGGGGGTGTCGGATTCTCCCGCCGAGGTGCTGAGCCTGGACATTCTGTCGCGTCGAGGCAAGACCATTCGGCCCAAGACGTTGAACCAGAAGCGCTACGTCGACGCGATCGATGCCAACACGATCGTGTTCGGAATCGGTCCTGCCGGAACGGGCAAGACCTACCTGGCCATGGCCAAGGCCGTGCAGGCATTGCAGACCAAGCAGGTCAGCCGCATCATCCTGACGCGGCCTGCGGTGGAGGCAGGTGAGCGTCTGGGCTTTCTGCCCGGAACCTTGCACGAGAAGATCGACCCGTATCTGCGTCCACTGCACGACGCCTTGCACGACATGATGGACGACGAGGCCATCCCCAAGCTGATGCAGGCCGGCGTCATCGAGGTCGCGCCGCTCGCCTACATGCGTGGCCGTACGCTCAACGACGCGTTCATCATTCTCGACGAGGCGCAGAACACCACGGCCGAACAGATGAAGATGTTCCTCACGCGTCTCGGTTTCGGATCGAAGATCGTCGTCACCGGAGACGTGACGCAGGTCGACCTACCCGGCGGTGCCCGGTCGGGCCTTCGTGCGGCGTCGGAGATTCTCACCGATGTGGACGACATCCACTTCGCGCAACTGACCAGTAGTGACGTGGTGCGTCACCGGCTCGTCTCGGAAATCGTCGACGCCTACGAGCGCTTCGAGTCCGCATCGGAAGGCGTCATCGCGAACCGCGCGCAACGCCGTGCCGGTGGGCCGCGTTCGGCGAGAAGATGATTCAGGCGTACGGAAACGGTAATGCAGGCAACGAGAGCGTGGGTAGTGGCTAGATGAGTATCGAAGTGTCCAACGAGTCGGGGATGGACATCTCCGAGCCCGAACTGGTCTCGGTCGCACGGTTCGCGATCGCAGGCATGGACGTGCACCCCGCTGCGGAACTGTCCATGGTGCTGGTGGATTCGGCAACCATGGCAGATCTGCACATGCGCTGGATGGATCTGCCCGGCCCCACCGACGTGATGTCGTTTCCCATGGACGAGCTCGAACCGGGCGGTCGGCCCGATGCTCCCGAGCCCGGACCGGCGATGCTCGGAGACATCGTGCTGTGCCCGTCCTTCGCGGCGGATCAGGCCGCGGCAGCAGGACATTCGCTCGAACACGAGCTCGCGCTGCTCACCGTGCACGGCGTGCTGCACCTGCTCGGCTACGACCACGCCGAGCCGGACGAAGAGAAGGAAATGTTCGAGCTGCAGAACCGTCTGCTGGCCGAATGGTACGAGGACGCCAGGCGGGCGGAGCAGGCAGCCGAACAGGCCGTTCGAGACGCTCGGTTGCTCGGCAAGGCCGGCTTCGTCGACGGTCTCGACCGATGATGTGCGTGTTCGGACCAGCGGGAGTGCGGGGTCCTAGCGCGTGAGCAGTGCTGCCGCACTCATCGTCTTCGCCGTTCTGCTGGTTCCTCTCGGCGGCTTGTTCGCCGCAGTCGATTCGGCCCTGAACACCGTCTCGCGGGCGCGAATCGAAGACATGGTCAAGGACGAGCGACCGGGTGCCACCGGCCTCGTCGTCGTGGTTGCCGACCGCCCGCGGTACGTCAATCTCATGGTGCTGCTTCGTATTCTGTGCGAAATCGGCGGCACGGTGCTGCTCGCAGGCGGCCTGACCCAATTGATCGACTCGACCACCGCGCTCGTGATCACCGCTGTGGCAATGGTATTGGTCAGTTACGTCGTGATCGGCGTCGGTCCGAGAACGCTGGGTAGGCAGAACGCGTACTCGATCGCGCTCGCCGCAGCGTTGCCGTTGCGCGCCCTCGGCTGGCTCCTCGGGCCGATCAGCAGGCTGCTCATCCTCATCGGTAACGCGATCACCCCGGGCAAGGGATTTCGCAACGGCCCGTTCGCATCCGAGATCGAGCTACGTGAGCTGGTCGACATGGCTCGCGAGCGAGGAGTCGTGGCCGACGACGAACGCCGAATGATTCAATCGGTGTTCGAGCTGGGCGATACCTCGGCCCGCGAGGTCATGGTGCCGCGGCCCGAGATGGTGTGGATCGAATCCGACAAGTCGGCGGGGCAGGCGACGTCGCTGGCCGTGCGCAGTGGGCACTCCCGCATCCCGGTGATCGGCGAGAACGTGGACGACATCGTCGGCGTGGTGTACCTCAAAGACCTTGTGCAGCAGACGTATTACTCCACCGACGGTGGGCGAGGCGTCCAGGTCTCCGAACTGATGCGTCCGGCGGTGTTCGTGCCGGACTCCAAGCCGCTCGACAGTCTTCTCGCCGAGATGCAGCGAGACCGAAACCATATGGCGTTGTTGGTCGACGAGTACGGCGGCATCGCGGGCCTGGTGACCATCGAGGACGTCATCGAGGAGATCGTCGGGGAGATCGCCGACGAATACGACTCGGACGAGGTAGCACCCATCGAGCAACTCGAAGACGGACGGTTCCGGGTGTCCTCGCGGGTACCGCTCGAGGATCTGGGCGAAATCTTCGGTATCGACATCGAATCCGAGGAGGTCGACACCGTCGGCGGACTCCTCGGCTACGAGCTCGGCCGCGTGCCGCTGCCCGGTTCCGAAGTGACCACTCACGGGCTGTTGCTGCGCGGCGAGGGCGGAGCCGACCCCAAGGGTCGAGTCCGCATCACCACCGTGCTGGTCGAAAAGCTCGAACCCGACGAAGAATCCACCGAGGACGACGACTCGTCGGACGTCACTCACCAACACTGAAATCTGGAGGTGCTCGATGTCCGAGCAACACACCGAAGAGTTCCGATCCGGATTCGTCTGTTTCGTAGGCCGGCCCAACACCGGCAAGTCGACCCTGACCAACGCACTGGTGGGGTCGAAGATCGCCATCACGTCCTCGCGGCCCCAGACCACGCGCCACACGATCCGCGGCATCGTGCACCGCGACCACGCGCAACTGATCCTCGTCGACACCCCGGGGCTCCACCG
This sequence comes from Rhodococcus sp. 06-1460-1B, assembly GCF_002258475.1. Classification (NCBI taxonomy): domain Bacteria; kingdom Bacillati; phylum Actinomycetota; class Actinomycetes; order Mycobacteriales; family Nocardiaceae; genus Rhodococcus; species Rhodococcus sp. 06-1460-1B. The sequence goes on along the minus strand of NZ_NOYS01000025.1, from coordinate 47,463 downwards.
ACCGAGAACGCTTCTGGGCCAACGCCTCAACGACCTGGTGCAGGACACCTACTCCGAGGTCGACGTCATCGGACTGTGCATCCCCGCCGACGAGAAGATCGGACCGGGCGACCGGTGGATCCTCGAACAAGTGCGGCACATCGCGCCGAAGACCACCCTGATCGGCATCGTGACCAAGATCGACAAGGTCAAGAAGGAACGCGTCGTACAGCAGTTGATGTCGTTGTCGAAGCTGCTGGGCGAGAATTCGCACGTCATCCCGGTATCCGCCGAATCCGGTGAGCAGATCGAGAAGCTCGTCGACCTCCTGGCCTCCGAATTGCCGCCGGGTCCCGCCTTCTATCCCGACGGGGAACTGACGGACGAGCCGGAGGAAATCCTCATGGCCGAGCTGATCCGCGAGGCAGCGCTCGAAGGTGTCCGCGACGAGCTACCGCACTCGCTGGCAGTGGTCATCGAGGAGGTCGTGCCGCGCGAGGGCCACGACAACATGCTCGATGTGCACGCGATCCTGTACGTCGAACGGTCCAGCCAGAAGGCCATCATCATCGGCAAGGGTGGTTCGCGACTCAAAGAGGTCGGCACCGCGTCGCGACTGCAGATCGAGAAACTGCTCGGTACCCGCATCTACCTGGATCTGCACGTCAAGATCGCCAAGGACTGGCAGACCGACCCCAAGCAGATGGGCAAGCTCGGTTTCTGACGTGCCCTGACGAGCAGGCTACGAGGTGTCGCTCACCTGGGTCCACCACGGCTCGGGGCGTCGGCGATGCCACTGCAGTACGTTCTCGAGTTGAGCGGCCACCGAGACCAGCAGAGGCTCTGTGGATTCGTGGCCCATCAGCTGCAGACCGATCGGTAGACCGGCTTTCGTCAGTCCCGCGGGGACGTTGACGCTGGGCCAACCGAGGACGTTCCACGGCCACGTGTACGGGCAGTGTTCGGTGATCACACGGTCGGTGTCGGCGTTGGAGATGCCGTCGATGGCGTCGACCCGCGGAGGCGGCGTGGCCGTCGTCGGGGCGAGCACGATGTCGTAGTCGTCGAAGAACTGGCCGATGCGGCGGGCTATCCGTGGCTCCGCCGCGCGGGCTGCCCGCAGCGGTGCGCCGGCGAGGGCGCGTCCGCTCCGGGCGTTGGCTCGGGTGCGGGGGTCGGCCAGAGACGGGTCGGGCAGGCGGTCGAGCCAGGCCGCGACTCCGGCCAACGACCGCGGTAAGAAGTTGAGCCCCAACAACATTCCGTACGCAGGATCGTCGACGACCACGCGGTGACCGAGCAACCGCAGCACGGCAGCCATCTCGTACGCCGCAGCCGTGATCTCGGGATCCAGTGCCGCGGGTGTCGGAATGAACGGCTTGCGCAGACTCAACGCGATGCGCAGCGAACCGGGGTCGCGGCCGACGGCGTCAGAGACGGTCAGCGGAGTCGGCCGGTGCAGATCGCCGTCGTGCCCACCGGAGACCACGTCGAGAAGCAGGGCTGCGTCGGCCACCGTTCGGGCGAGCGGACCGATGACGGTGATGCCGTTGAACGCCTCGGCATCGGGCCAGGTGGAAATTCGGCCGCGCTGCGGCTTGATGCCGACGAGGTTGGTCCACGACGCCGGGATGCGCACCGAGCCGGCACCGTCGGAACCCAGAGCGGCGGAAACCAATTCGGCTGCGACCGCGGCAGAACTGCCACCGGAGGAACCGCCCGGAGTCCGGTCTCGGTGCCACGGATTCCTCGTGTGGCCGAACGATCCGCCCGTGAACGGCCATTGCCCGAGTTCGGGACTGTTGGTCTTTCCCACGATGATCGCCCCTGCAGCACGCAGTCGGCGGACCACCTCGGAGTCCTCGGTGGCCAGCGGAAACCGGCCTGCGCAGCCGAATGCGGTCGGTTCGCCGACGATGTCGACGTCGTCCTTGACTGCGATCGGAACGCCGAGCAGGGGAGCGGACGAGCCCGCAGCAATCAGCCGATCGGCCTCGGCGGCTTCGGTGAGGGCGGCATCGCGTCGCACGATCCGGAACGCGTTGAGGGTGGGTTGACTGCGTTCTATGCGATCCAGTGCAGCGGTGACCACCTCGACCGAGGTGACGCGTCTCGACGCGAGTTCGGCAGCCTGAGCAACGAGTGTCGACCGATGGAAATCCACGTGTGCACAGTATCGACTCACCGTCAGCGCGGGAACGATCTTCGTCGACGCCCACGTGGGACACTGGAGAGCGTGAGGCCATACCGTGACAACGCAGTCGTCCTGCGCCAGCACAAGCTGGGTGAGGCCGATCGCATCGTCACGTTGCTGACCAGGGAGAACGGTATCGTTCGTGCGGTGGCCAAGGGGGTGCGCCGCACCAAGTCCAAGTTCGGCGCACGGCTGGAGCCGTTTGCGCACATCGACGTCCTGCTCTATCCGGGACGCAACCTCGACATCGTCACTCAGGTGCACACGGTGGACGCGTTCGGCGGAGACATCGTTGCCGATTACGGCCGGTACACGACCGGCTGCGCTGTCCTCGAAACCGCCGAGCGTCTGGCCGGCGAAGAACACGCCCCCGCGCAGCGCCTGCATCAGCTGACCGTCGGCGCGCTGCGTGCCCTTGCGCAGCACGTGCGGCCGCCCGAGTTGGTACTCGACGCGTATCTGCTGCGTGCGATGGGTTTCGCCGGATGGGCTCCCGCACTGACGGACTGCGCTCGATGCGCTGCGGTGGGGCCGCACCGCGCGTTCCACGTTGCCGCAGGTGGCGCTGTGTGCGTGCATTGCCGACCGCCGGGATCTGCGACGCCATCGACCGGTGTTCTGGATTTGATGGTGGCCCTCGAACGAGGGGAGTGGGACTACACCGTCACCACCTCCGATGCGGTCCGAAAGCAGGCCAGTGGCCTGGTGGCGGCTCATCTGCAGTGGCATCTCGAACGCCAGCTCCGCACACTTCCGCTCATCGAGCGCTCGCACCCACACCAGGTGCCGCTGGCCCAACCTGACTCCGTGTTCGCCGACACCGTCGGGCAGGATGGGGACCGTGATTCGACGACGCGAGCCGCAACACCGGCCTGACGAACGGCCGGCGGTTCGCCCGCCGGACCCGCACCCCTCGGGTGCGCGGCCGCCGATCTTGCAGCCGGAGCTGATTCCTCGTCACGTCGCTCTGGTCATGGACGGTAACGGCCGGTGGGCTCAGGATCGTGGATTGCCGCGAACCGCAGGGCACGAGCAGGGCGAAGCAGTACTGATGGATGCCGTCTGTGGCTGCATCGAAATCGGTGTGCAGTGGTTGTCTGCGTACGCTTTCTCGACGGAGAACTGGAAGCGCAGTCCCGACGAGGTCAAGTTCTTGATGGGTTTCAATCGCGACGTGATCCGGCGTCGACGAGACGAGATGAACGAGATGGGTGTGCGGGTGCGTTGGGCCGGTCGGCGACCGCGACTGTGGGGCAGCGTCATCAAAGAACTCGAAGTGGCCGAGGAGCTGACGAAGCACAACACGGTGATGACGCTGACCATGTGCGTCAACTACGGCGGGCGAGCCGAGATTACCGATGCCACAAGGGAAATCGCGCGTCAGGTTGCCGCCGGAAAAATCAACCCGGAAAAGATCACCGAGGCGACCGTCGCGAAGTACCTCGACGAGGCGGACATGCCCGACGTCGACCTGTTCCTGCGTCCCTCGGGGGAGCAGAGAACCTCCAATTTCCTGCTGTGGCAGTCGGCCTACGCGGAGTTCGTGTTCCAGAAGAAGCTGTTCCCCGATTTCGATCGTCGAGATCTGTGGGAGGCCTGCATCGAATTCGCGTCGCGGGACCGACGATTCGGTGGAGTGAAATATGAGTGACGATGTATCTGGCCTGACCTTGCAGACGCGGGCTCAGTTGGCGCTGGCGCAGTTCGCCACGGTGACGGTGGGCGAGGAAGGCTCTCTGGGGTTCGACTATGCAGGTGCGCTGTGCTCGCTACGCGCGGTGCAGCTCTCGCCGGAGCTCGAGGTGCTTTCGCTCACCGCGGTGCTGGCCTGGGATCGACCGCTCAAGCCCGCACTACACAAGAAGGTAGCCGACCGCAACGCCGATTCGCAGTTCGGCGCGATTTCGGTCAACACCCACGACAAGCTTGCAGATGTGTTGTTGCGCTACACCTTTCCGGCCAACGGGTTGGACGACGAAGCGATGTTGACGATGTTGATTCTGGTGCTCGCCGGGGTCGAGAAGGCCCGCGAGGGTTTGCTGCCCTGAACGGTCGTCTAAGGTAAGCCTTTACTTACTCACGTGAAGGCGGTTGCAATGGCGGTTCGAGTGTCCAGAATGCTGACGGCAGTGGTGGCGGTGATGGCCATCGGCGCGTCCGCAACTGCCTGCTCCACAGCAGAACCCGACGACAGCGCGGCCCAGTCTGCGGACGGTGTTTTCCCGGTGGTCATCGACCACATCTACGGCAGCACGACCGTTCCGGAGAAGCCCACCCGCATAGTCACGCTCGGGGTGTCCGACGCCGATGCCGTCATCGCGCTCGGAACCGTCCCGGTCGGAAACACCGGATACACCTTCTACGAGACCGGACTCGGTCCGTGGACCGACGAGTTGGTGGGCGACGCACCACTGACGCTGCTGGGCTCGGAGTCCGAACCGAACTTCGAGCTGATCGCTTCTCTGCAACCGGATCTGATCACCGGGCTGAACGCCGGCTTCGACGAGGCCACCTACGCGCAACTCAGTGATATCGCCCCGACCGTCGCTCGACCGGCCGGATCGGCGGCATACGCCGTCGATCGCGAGGTGGCCACCGACACCATCGCCCGCGCGATGGGCGAATCCGATCGTGGCAAGGAGCTGAACGCCCAGACCACGGCTGCACTCGAACAGGTTCGAGCCGCACATCCGGAGTTCGCGGGTAAGACTGCCGCCGTGGTACTTCCGTACGACGGTCAGTTCGGCGCATATCTACCCGGGGATGCACGGGGGACGTTCGTCACGTCATTGGGCTTCGGGATTCCGGACCCGATCCTGGCCGAGGACAACGGAACCAACTTCTTCGTTCCGGTCTCGGCCGAGAACATCTCGAAGCTCGACGCCGATGTGGTGCTCTATCTCGGCACCGGCGACGACATCGACGTCGTGGCGGAGAATCCGATCTTCGGAACACTGACAGCCGCCCGCAACGACGCCATCGTTCCGTTGTCCACCGATCAGCGTGGGGCAATCACGTACAACTCGGTGCTGTCCATTCCGTTCGCCATCGATTCGGTAGTGCCTCGCCTGGCGGGTGCTGTGGGGTGACAGCTGGTCAGTGACCGGCCGTGCTGCACTGACTGCAGGTGCCGAATATTTCGATCGTGTGGCTCACGTCGCTGAAGCCGTTGGACTCGGCGACACTCTGCGACCACTTCTCGACGGTGGGACCCTCGACCTCGACGGTGAATCCGCATGCTCGGCACACCAGGTGGTGATGATGGCCCGAGGAGCAACGCCGGTAGACCGACTCGCCGTTGTCGGTACGCAGGACGTCGACCGTTCCTGCGTCGGCGAGAGTCTGCAGTGTGCGGTACACGGTGGTCAGGCCGATACCCTCGCCGCGCTTGCGCAGCTCGTCGTGCAGATCCTGCGCGGACTTGAACTCCTCGATGGTGTCCAGCAGGTCCGAGATCGCACTTCGTTGTTTGGTGGCGCGCACTCCGACCACGACGGGTCGTCTCGGAGTGGCGGTATCGGTCGTCTTCTCGGTCACAGGTTTCGGCCTTCCTCGGCGTGAGCCACGGCGTCGACGACGATGTGGGAGAGATGGTCGTCGACCAGCCGGTACAGGACCTCGCGGCCGTTACGTTCTCCGCGGACCACACCGGCCGCCTTGAGAACCCGCAGATGCTGGCTGATCAACGGCTGTGTCACACCGAGGGCGACGACGAGTTCGTGAACGCAGCGCTCGGATTCTCGGAGCTGCAGGACGATCGCAATCCGAACCGGTGCGGCCAGTGCACGCAGGATGTCGCCGGCCGCGGCCAAGGTCTCCTTCGGAGGAAGTAACGCCGGGGGAGTGGCGGCGAACGGGTCGTCGTGCACCGGGCGTTCCGGATCCTGCAGATGCGCCGCCGTCTCCATGGACGAGTCGGTTCTGTGGGTGTGCACCGTGGACATGGCTGCGGCTCCTTCGGTCACCGGTCGGTTGTCGAATTCTCCCTGCACGGTCGACGTCATGAACTCAGGCTAGTGCAGTCATCGTTATTGCAAATCATATTCATTGTGATATGCACAGGTGCGCATGTCAATTTCGGTGCCCGACCGCTGTTCGGAATCGACGACCGAGCCAGATAGTCTGATCAGGGCGAAAACCGCCCACGTCACCTCTACACGATGTAACCGAAGATGGAGAGCTCCGCCAGTGGCACCCAAGTCCAAGGTCGAAACCGTCGCCAACCTCGCCAAGCGCAGAGGTCTCGTCTACCCGTGCGGCGAAATCTACGGCGGTACGAAGTCGGCCTGGGACTACGGTCCGCTCGGCGTCGAGCTCAAGGAGAACATCAAGAAGCAGTGGTGGCGCAACATGGTCACCAGCCGCGACGACACCGTCGGGCTCGACTCGTCGGTGATTCTGCCGCGCCAGGTGTGGGAGGCCTCCGGCCACGTCGAGACGTTCTCCGATCCGCTCGTCGAGTCGCTGCACACCCACAAGCGCTACCGTGCCGATCACCTCATCGAGGCCTACGAGGAGAAGCACGGCCACCCGCCCGAGAACGGACTCGCCGATATTCGCGATCCGGAGACCGGTGAGCCCGGTTCGTGGACCGAGCCGCGCGCATTCTCCGGCCTGCTCAAGACCTTCCTCGGCCCGGTCGACAACGAAGAGGGGCTGCATTACCTGCGCCCCGAGACCGCCCAGGGCATCTTCGTCAACTTCGCCAACGTGCTGACGACCTCACGCAAGAAGCCGCCGTTCGGCATCGGCCAGATCGGCAAGAGCTTCCGCAACGAGATCACGCCGGGAAACTTCATCTTCCGCACTCGCGAGTTCGAGCAAATGGAGATGGAGTTCTTCGTCAAGCCCGGCGAGGACGACGAGTGGCATCAGTACTGGATCGACTACCGCATGAAGTGGTACACCGATCTCGGCATCGATCCGGAGAACCTGCGGCTGTACGAGCACGCCAAGGAAAAGCTGTCGCACTACTCCAAGCGCACCGTCGACATCGAGTACCGCTTCGGCTTCCAGGGCAGCGCCTGGGGTGAGCTCGAGGGCGTCGCGAACCGCACCGATTACGACCTGACGGTGCATTCGAAGGCGTCGGGCCAGGACCTGAGCTACTACGAGCAGGCCACCGACACCCGGTACACCCCGTACGTCATCGAGCCGGCGGCAGGTCTGACGCGCTCGCTGATGGCGTTCCTCGTCGACGCGTACACAGAGGACGAGGCACCCAACGCCAAGGGCGGCGTCGACAAGCGTGTCGTGCTCAAGCTCGATCGTCGTCTTGCCCCGGTGAAGGTCGCGGTGCTTCCGCTCTCGCGTAACGCCGACCTGACGCCGAAGGCGAAAGATCTTGCGCAGCAACTGCGTCAGTACTGGAACGTCGAATTCGACGACGCCGGAGCCATCGGCCGTCGCTACCGTCGCCAGGACGAGATCGGTACCCCGTTCTGCATCACCGTCGACTTCGACACCCTCGACGACCACGCCGTCACCATTCGTGAGCGCGACACGATGGCACAGGAGCGCGTGGCTCTCGATCAGGTCGAGGGCTACATCGCCGCCCGTCTGATCGGCGCGTAGGGCTGTAGGCAACCGACAGGGCCCGATCTCTCGGTGAGAGATCGGGCCCTGTCGCATGTCTGGGTCGAATCAGAAGCGGCCGCCGCCGCCACCGAAGCCGCCGCCTCCGCCTCCACCGCCGCCGAAGCCCCCGCCCCCGCCGAACCCGCCACCGAATCCGCCGCCGCCGCCGCGCAGCACGCTGTTGATCAGGATTCCGCCGAGCACGGCGCCTGCTACGTTGCCGCCGCTACTGCCGCCGCGTGGGCCGTGCCGATTTTCCCAGTTCTGCACGTCGGACTGGGCGATCTGCGATGCGCGCGAAGCCAATTGGCTGGCGGCATGCGCGTGCTTGAGAGCCTCGTCGGGATTGTCCGGCTCGAGCTGACGAGCTGCACCGAGATGCCGTTCGGCTTCGGACAAACGCGTTCGAGCATCGGCACCCACGCCGCCGCGTCGCGTCGAGATGTAGTCCGCAGCAGCAGTGATCTGCGCCTGAGCAGCCGCAATATCGCGTTCCAGACGCGCACGCAGCTGATCCTCGGCGGCCTTCTCGGCCGATGCTTCGTCGACGATCTTCTCGAGTTCGGAATCTGCTGCGGCAAGGGCGGTGTAACTACCGAGCGGATCGCTCGACTGTGCCGTCTCCGCATTCTTCAATGCCGTCTGTGCCGCAGCCATCGCCGCCTGCAGTTCGGTACCGCCGTGTTCGGCCAGTCCGCGTGCCTGCTCGATGTCCCGGCGGACGTCCGCGATGGCGTCGGGCAGGGTGGCTATTGCGTGCCGTATGTCGTCGCGGGCATGGTCGACTCCGTCGAGCAGTGACTTCGCCTGATCGACAGCTCGTTCCGCGGTCCGAATCGCTGTGACGGCCGGGCCCTGCTTACCGGGCGGCAGAGCTGCGGCCTTGCGGCCGGCTTCGATGTTCTCCTCGGCCAGCGCAACTCGATCCTTGGCCATCGTGACGTTGTCGGCAATCGATTTCAGTGCGGTCTCGGAGAATTCCGAATGCAGTTGAGCGAGTACGGCTTCGGACTGCGGAATGCGCACCGTCAAGCCGATGATGGCTTGGGTGAGCTCGTCGAGATGCGAACCGGCGTTCATGACGAGGTCGCGGAATCCGTCGAATTCCTCGACCCGAGAGTCGAGTTCGCGATCTGCCTGGCCGCACGAGGAGATGATTTCGACGAGCATCGCCCGTCGCTGATCGGGGGTTTCAGGAATGGCGTCGTCGAGCCGCTGACGGATCTCGAAGGCAGAGGCCAGAGCTTTCTTTGCGTTGTCGTAGGCAGTGATGAACGGTGCGGCCGCCGAGTCGCCGAATTCGCCTCGGGCCAGGGTCAATTCCTCCTCGCTGGCTCGTACGGCGTTGTCGGTCTCGATCAGAATTTCCTTGGCGCGGGTGTCGAGAACGTCGATCGGGAATTGGGCCAATGCTGCCGGGTCGCTCGGGTCGATCTTCGCCACCGCTTCCACCTCGGCGGCCACTCGAGCCTTCTTGCGCCGTGAGGAGTAGACAACAGCTCCGCCGCCTGCGACGGCCAACACCCCGACACCGATCAGCAGCGGTGCCGACGACCCACCTCCACCGCTCGACGCATAGGCCTCGCCGAGAGCGCCGGCCGCAGCTATGGCCGCTCCCGACCAATCCTCTTCGCCCAGTGCAGGTTCGACGTCGTTGACACGAATGTCGTCCTGCTCTGCCGTGGTGATCTGTGAGAGCCCAGTATTGACGCCGAGGTAGTACGACCGATCGACGGTGGCTACTGCGAGCAGGACGTCACGCTGGCCGAGATCGCTCCGTTGGTATGTCTGCTCGGCCCAGTCGGCCGCCGACATGTTGTCGAAATCCGCAACGTAGGTGACCCACAGCCTGAGCTGACTGCCGCCGTACAGGTCGTCGATGGACGTCTGTACCTCGGCCAGCGAGTCCGGATCGAGTGCCTGCACGTTGTCGGTGATCTGGGTGGCCAGCCGCGACGGTGCCTCGGCGGACGCAACCCCCGGCGCGAGGAGAACCGCAGCGAACAAGGTCAGAGCACCTGTTGCGGTGAGGCGACGGAATCGATGAACCGACCTACGGACTGTGGCGCTGGAGTGCCGCCGGTGCTGGACTGCCATGCGCTGAAATCTACCGGCTCCAGCGTGTCCGAAACGAGCAGGTCGATCCATGACAGTTGTCATCGTGCAATCGTGACGCTCGGTCGAGGTGGTCGGGCTCGGATCGCAGCAGAGTAGCTGTCATGACCACAACGAAGGCAGTCGAACTGCGAGGCGTCACGAAGACATACGGATCGGTCCGTGCGGTGGACGGGATCGACCTGTCCATCGAGCCGGGCGAGGTAGTCGCTTTTCTCGGACCGAACGGTGCCGGCAAGACCACGACCATCGACATGATGCTCGGCCTGGCCACACCCACCACCGGGACGGTCTCGGTGTTCGGCGGAACTCCGGCCGACGCCATCGCTCAGGGGCGCATCTCGGCGGTGATGCAGACCGGCGGACTTCTTCGCGACCTGACCGTCCGCGAAACCGTCGAACTGACCGCGGCGCTGTTCGCCCGAACTCGGTCGGTGAAGGAAGTCCTGACTCGGGCCGGCATGGCCGACATCGGCGACCGGCGAGTGGCCAAGTGCTCCGGCGGCCAGCAACAGCGACTGCGATTCGCACTTGCACTGTTGCCCGACCCGGATCTGCTGGTGTTGGACGAGCCGACCACCGGCATGGACGTCGAGGGTCGACGTGACTTCTGGAACGCCATTCGCCAGGACGCGAGTACCGGCCGAACAGTGCTGTTCGCAACGCACTACCTCGACGAGGCCGATGCCTACGCCGACAGAATTGTCCTGGTGCGGCACGGCAAGATCGTCGCCGACGGCAGCGCCGCCGAGGTCAAGAACCTCGCGGCGGGACGCACGGTCACCGCCACTCTGCCCGGTGTCGACCGGTCAATGTTGCTCGCTCTTCCCGGAGTCGACCGGGTCGAGACGCGCGGCGACCGGGTGATCGTGCACGGACGCGACTCCGACTGCGTTGCCCGCTACCTGCTCAACGACGCGCACGCGACCGATCTCGAAATTGTCTCGCGGAACCTCGAGGACGCGTTCCTCGCTCTGACCACCGATGCCGACACCGAACTCGCCGGGAGTATCCGATGACCACGACCTCGCCCCGCCCCACCGCTGCCAGAGCCGTTGCGTACGGCGGATTTTCGCCCACGTTCCTCGGACTCGAAATCCGTCGCCTGTTCCGGAACAAGCGCACGTTGGTCTTCACGTTGGTCATGCCGCCGGTGTTCTTCGTCATCTTCGGTACGCAGTCGGACTACCGGACCAACTACCCTTTCGCGCACGGCAATGTCACGGGCTACATCGCCATCAGCATGGCCGTCTACGGAGCGATGCTGGCCACCACGAGTGGGGGAGCGATGGTCTCCGTCGAACGCGCTCAGGGCTGGAGCAGGCAGTTGCGACTGACTCCGCTCAAACCTGTCGCTTACATCGTCACCAAGATGCTCGTCGCCATGACAATGGGTGCTGCAGCGATCGTCGTGGTGTTCGTCGTCGCGGCATTCTTCGGAGCCGACATGCCGATCTGGGTGTGGCTCGCGTGCGGAGTGATCGCGTGGCTCGGATCTGCGGTGTTCGCCGCATTCGGGTTGTTCATGGGGTACCTGCTGCCCTCGGAGAACGTCATGCAGATCCTCGGACCGGTACTGGCCTTCCTCGCCCTGGCCGGCGGATTGTTCGTCCCGCTCGGTGACAGCGGCTGGTTCCCGATGCTGGCGAAGTTCACCCCGCTGTACGGTCTGGCGACTGTGGCCCGGGCTCCGTTCACCTCGGCCGACGCAGGCATCCTCGCCGTCGCAGTGGTCAACCTGGTGGTGTGGGCGGTGGTGTTCATCGCAGGAGCGGCGCTGCTGTTCCGGAAAGACACCAAGCGTGCCTGACGCGGAAACCACCGATCGTGTCGCCCACGGAGATACCGTGGGCGACATGACCACGTTCACCGCCGACCTCCCCGAGGGCAGGGTCTGGCGGTACGGCTGGATGTTCGGAGCCATCTGGCTGATCTACCTGATCTATCCGTTGAACGAGATTCTGTCGTTGGAGTCTGTGGCGGCACGGGTCCTCGGTATCGCCGCGATCGTCGGGTTCGGAGTCGTGTTCACGGCCACCTTCTGGCGCTTTCGCAACGGTCACCGCCGCGGACACCCGCTGCCGGTACGGCAGGCCTGGATCGCGCTCGCGGCAATGCTGGCCCTGACCGCGGCGATGAGCGCGCTGATCGGAACCACCGGATTCGGTGCAACGATCTACATCGCAGTCCTGGCGATGATGACGCTGCCGGTTCGGCAGGCGTGGACATTGGTCGCGGTGATGGTGGTGGCCATCGAAGTGGCACCGCGGGTCATCCCGTCCTGGGAGCCCGACAACTTTTTCGCGTTTCAGTTGCTGATCAGCTCGGCCGCCGCGTGGGGTATCACCCAGGTCTTCCAGCGCAACCACGAATTGGCCGTGGCGCGGCAGCAATTGGCGGATCTGGCCATCGTCGCCGAACGTGAGCGGATGAGCCGAGACGTGCACGACATTCTCGGGCATTCCCTGACCGTCATCACTGTCAAGAGTGAACTGGCCGGCAGATTGCTCGAGATCGATGCTGCCCGAGCAGCTGTCGAGATCGCCGAGGTGGAAACCCTTGCAAGGCAAGCACTGGCCGACGTTCGCAGCACCGTCGGCGGCATGCGGCAAATCGACATCGGCACCGAACTGGCAAGCGCACGAACAGCTCTGGTGGCCGCCGCCATCGACGTCGAGCTGCCCGCGGATGCCGACGTCGTTCCACTGCGACACCGCGAACTGTTCGGCTGGGTCCTGCGCGAGGCGGTAACAAACGTGGTGCGACACTCCCACGCACGCCACTGCCGAGTGATGCTGACGCCGTCGAGCATTTCCATCGTCGACGACGGATGCGGGCCGGCCGAGGAAAACTGTGGAGGAAACGGGCTCCGCGGGTTGGGTGAACGCGCGAGCGCTGCCGGTGGTTCACTGACGGTCGCCCGGGTTCCGACCGGCGGATTCAAGGTGGAGGTCTCGGCACCATGAGTATCAGACTGTTGCTGGCCGACGACCAAGCGCTGGTGCGCGGTGCCCTCGCAGCATTGTTGGGGCTCGAACACGACCTCGACATCGTCGCCGAGGTGGGACGAGGCGACGAAGTGGTGGCGGCGGTTCTCGAACATCGACCCGACGTCGTGCTGCTCGACGTGGAAATGCCGGGCAAGAACGGCATCGACGTCACCGCCGAGCTGGCTCAGGTGGTACCCGAGTCGAGAGTGCTGATCGTCACGACGTTCGGCAGGCCCGGATATCTGCGCCGAGCGATCGACGCCGGAGCCTCCGGATTCGTCGTCAAGGACACTCCAGCCAAACAGTTGGCCGACGCCGTACGACGGGTCCACATGGGACTGCGCGTCGTCGATCCCGCCCTCGCCACCGAGACGCTCACCGAGGGCGTCTCGCCACTGACCGCCCGTGAGCAGGAAGTTCTTCGCGCAGCGTCGAAGGGTGGAACGGCCGGTGCCATCGCGGCGCAGGTGCACCTGTCCGAAGGGACAGTGCGCAACCATCTCTCTTCGGCGATCGGAAAAACCGGCACCAGCACCCGGGCCGAAGCGGTCCGAGTCGCCGAGGACCGCGGGTGGCTCTGACCTCCCGAGGCGCGCCGCGAGCGCCGAAGATGCGCGGGCCTGGCAAACTCGAGGGGTGAATTCAACTCTCGACCGAGATTCGTACGGCGACCCGTACGACGACCGGTATGCCCCGGACCCCGGTCCCGAGCGGCTGGGCTTCTTCGGAACGCTCGGACGCTGGACGGGTCGGTTGGTCGCGGGAGTGATACTGATGGCCCTCGTCCTGGTGGCGGGCACCGCGGTGCGCGTGTGGCAGGTGGCTCGGATCGACGACCATACTGCGGCGGACGCCATCGTCGTACTCGGTGCGGCGCAGTACAGCGGTACGCCCTCGACGGTGTTCGAGGCACGCTTGGCGCAGGCCGCGTCGTTGTACGAGCAGGGCATCGCTCCCGAGATCGTCACCGTCGGCGGCAAGCAGGAAGGTGACCTGTTCACCGAGGCGGCGTCGGGTCGCAATTACCTGATAGATCAGGGCGTGCCTGCCGACGCGATCGTGGCCGTCGAAACCGGATCGGACACCCTCGAAAGCATCGAAGCTGTCAGCGCCACGCTACGAGATCAGGGCAAGACATCGGTGGTACTGGTCAGCGATCCGTGGCACTCGCTGCGCACCCGAACCATGGCGCGCGACGCCGATCTCGATGCGTGGACCTCGCCCACCCGCACCGGGCCTGCCGTCTACACCCGCGAGTCGCAGGCGCACGGAATAGCCAGGGAGACAGGCGCTCTGCTGTGGTACCAGTTGACGCACTTCACCGCTGATTTCTCCTACACGGCAGGCCAGTAGATGACCGGCACATACTCCGAGCACGACGTCGAACGATTCGTTCCCGAACCGCCCAAGACCGCTGGGCTTCGATCCGGGGCGGACAACGCCTCGCATCGGAGTGCGTTCGCCCGAGATCGAGCGCGGGTCTTGCACTGTGCTGCCCTGCGTCGTCTTGCGGACAAGACCCAGGTGACCGGGCCCCGCGACGGCGACACCCCGCGCACCCGGTTGACGCATTCGCTCGAGGTCGCGCAGATCGGGCGCAGCATCGCGGAGGGGCTCGGCAGCGACCCCGATCTGGTCGATCTGGCGGGCTTGGCACACGACATCGGTCATCCGCCTTACGGACACAACGGCGAGCGGGCCCTCGACGAGGTGGCCCAGGATTGCGGCGGATTCGAGGGCAACGCGCAGAATCTGCGCATCCTGACCGGCCTCGAGCCCAAGATCCTCGACTCCGACGGCAACAGCGCGGGACTCAACCTCACCCGCGCCGCCCTCGACGCCGCGATGAAGTACCCGTGGACCAGGCCCGCGCCGGGCGCGAAATTCGGCGCCTACGACGACGACTCGGCCATTCTCGGCTGGGTACGCGACGGTGCACCGGACAAGCACAAGTGCCTCGAAGCGCAGACCATGGATTGGTCCGACGACGTCGCCTACTCGGTACACGACGTCGAGGACGGCGTCATCGACGCCAGAATCGATCTGCGAGCACTATCCGATCCGATCGAGCAGCGGGCACTGGCCGAACTCGGTGTCTCGGAATTCCGCGGACTCGACGTCGACGAGTTGATCGAGGCGGCGAGCCGGTTGTCCAAGATGGACGTCGTCGTCGCGGTCGGCAGATACGACGGCACCCTCACCGCATCCGTGGCGCTCAAGCACATGACGAGCGAGCTGGTCGGGCGATTCGCCACGGCTGCCATCGACGGAACCCGCCAGAAGTACGGCACGGCAGCGTTGACGCGATACGACGCCGACCTCGTGGTGCCGTCGATCGTCGCGTCCGAAGTGGCTCTACTCAAGACGATGGCACTGCGCTACGTCATGTCCGACGCCGGGCACAAGATCCGACAGGAACGCCAACGTGACCGAATCCATCGCGTCGCCGAGTGGTTGATGCGCTCGGCGCCGGGCGAACTCGATCCCATCCTGGTGCCCGCGTGGCAACGCGCGAACAGCGACGCCGAACGGACTCGCGTCGTCGTGGATCAGATCGCGTCGTACACCGAGAGTCGACTCGAACTGGTGGACAAGCGGTCGCTCGGGGCTCAGGCCAGCTGGGGTTGATCGACGGGTGTCGGGCGTCTTGTTCGACGCTAGACTCCAGTCGTGGCCGGCCGAATTCCTGAACGTGACATTGCCGCCATTCGCGAACGCACACGGATCGAAGACATAGTCGGCGACTACGTCTCGCTCAAGCGCGCGGGCGGCGACTCCATGAAGGGGTTGTGCCCCTTCCACGACGAGAAGTCTCCGTCGTTCCATGTTCGGCCCAATCATGGCCATTACCACTGCTTCGGCTGCGGCGAAGGCGGTGATGCCTACTCCTTCCTCCAGAAGATCGAGCACATTTCGTTCGTCGAGGCCGTCGAGCAACTCGCCGACCGGCTCAACTACTCGATTTCCTACGAGGGCGGAGGGCCATCGGTCCAACGTGACCGCGGGACCCGAGCGCGCCTGATCGCCGCGAACGCGGCGGCTCAAGAGTTTTACGCCGGTCGGCTCAGCGGGCCCGATGCCCAGGCCGCCCGGGACTACCTGACCGAACGCAACTTCGACGGCCACGCCGCACTGGCCTACGGCTGCGGATACGCACCCGACGGCTGGGACACCCTCACCAAACACTTGCTGGGCAAGGGCTTCGAAGCCAAGGAGATAGTCGACGCCGGCCTGGCGACCCCGGGCAAGCGCGGCACACCCATCGACCGATTCCGGCGCCGGTTGGTGTGGCCGATTCGCAGTCAGAGCGGCGACGTCATCGGATTCGGCGCACGCAAACTGTTCGACGACGACACGATGCCCGGAAAGTACATCAACACTCCGGAAACGATGCTGTACAAGAAGTCTCAGGTGTTGTTCGGGCTCGACCTGGCACGCAAGGAGATCGCGAAGTCGCATCAGGCCGTCATCGTCGAGGGCTACACCGACGTGATGGCGATGCACCTCGCCGGCGTCAAGACCGCGGTGGCGTCCTGTGGCACCGCGTTCGGCGAAGACCACCTTGCGATGCTGCGCCGACTGATGATGGACGACAGCTACTTTCGCGGTGAGGTGATCTACACCTTCGACGGTGACGACGCCGGCCAGGCCGCGGCCATGAAGGCGTTCGAGGGGGATCAGAAGATCGCCGGGCAGACCTTCGTCGCCGTCGCACCCGACGGAATGGACCCGTGCGACCTGCGCCTGAAATCCGGTGACAACGCTGTTCGCGATCTCGTGGCCCGGCGGACCCCGATGTTTGCCTTCGTCGTCAAATCGCTGCTCCGAGAGCATGATCTGGACACGCCCGAGGGGCGCGTCGAAGCGCTCAAGCGCACTGTTCCGGTGGTCGCGCGAATCAAGGACGCCTCACTGCGGGACGAGTACGCCAGGCAGCTCGCCGGGTGGACCGGCTGGGACGACACTGCGATGGTGCTCGCCCGCGTGCGCGACGAGGCGAAGAAGGGTGCCCGAGGCGACACGAGCGGTAAACGCGTGCCCTTCGAGAAGCGTCAGGCAGCGCCGACGGAAGCCCCCACCGGGCCGCCGCGTCCGAACCCCACCGATCCGACGCTGTGGCCGCAACGAGAGGCCCTTAAAGCGGTGCTGCAGATGCCCGCGGTCGCCGGCACCGTCTTCGATTCGCTACCGCCCGAGAGCTTCCACCATCCGGCGTACGCGGCGGTGCGTGATGCTGTGGCCGCGGCCGGCGGCACTGCCGCGGGCCTGGGCGGTGGGGAGTGGGTCGACGCGGTGGCCAAGCAGGCCAAGGACGCAGTGGTGGTGTCGTTGGTGACGGAGCTGGCCGTCGACCCGATGCGCGTGGCCGACGACGCTCTGACGCGCTACATCTCCGGTGTGCTCGCCCGGCTTCAAGAGGTGTGGGTGGGCCAGCAGGTCGCCGAACTGAAGTCCAAGCTGCAGCGCATGTCGCCTGCGGAGAAGCCGGACGACTACAACGCCCTGTTCGGTGATCTCATCGCCCTCGAGCAGTACCGCCGCAGCCTGCTCGAACTCGCCGTGGGAAGCGTCGCCGAGGTCGGTTAGCGCCGCAGCTGATCGCGCGGGACGAAAACCTGGTCTTCGTCGTCGACCGGCTTCATCGGCTCGAGTCTCGGCTGCGTGTTCAGAGAGTCGGACAACTTCTGACGGCCGACCTCGATGGCCTTCTTGGTCGCCGGGCTCGACGCGACGGCGCTGGCCGTCTTGCGAATCTGCTCGTAGCGGCCCCGTCCGGCCTTGGCTCCCAGTACATATGCAGCTCCAGCCGCCAGTACCAAACGAATCATCAGTGGGTCCTTCCGTAGAGCGTGCGGCCGTTCTTCCATCTTGCCCGACGAACCTCGAGCAGGGCGATTCGGTACACAGCGGAAGCTGCCTCGGCGCTCTCGTGGGCCCGATTTGGTACTCACAAGGGGGTGTGCGCTATTGTTTCCAACGGCTCGCACGAGAGTGTGACGCCGCAAGGTAATCCCCCATAGCTCAATTGGCAGAGCATTCGACTGTTAATCGAAGGGTTCCTGGTTCGAGTCCAGGTGGGGGAGCGCAGTCCCCGTCCGGCTTGTCCGGGCGGGGATTTTTGCTGTCCGGGGTCGCTCGCCCGTGACCGGATCGGTCGGCGAGAACGTACCGCACATGTGGTACCGAGAGTCCCGGACAGCTATCAGATCGTGACCGAATCTTCTGTATATCGATCGAATGAATCAGGTCGACGGATGCCAGTTTTGTCGGTGTCTCGCGACATACTGTTCGTGCGATCCGGGACGCTCGGAAGTGCTGGAAAAAAGACGGATCGGTCGGGTTCTAAGGGGCTTTGAAGTGAGTTTGAGTTACGCATCCACCGTTCCACGCCAGCTCGTGCATCGGCGCTCTCCGGCGGACGTGCTGTTGACCGACTACGAGACGGTCGACGGTATGCATCGTGCGGCGGTACAGCTGCCGACGTCGCATCGCATGTTCGTGCCGGTACGTCGCACCCACGATTCGTTGATGATCGCCGAGGCGCTACGGCAGGCAGTGAGCCTGTTCTGTCACGTCGAACACGACGTCCCGCTCGACCACGTGGTCTACATCGAGCACTTCCGGTTCGACATTCTCGACCTGCTGTCGGTCGACAACATCGACGATTCGCTTGTCGCCGAGTCGATCACGACCGACCGCACATTCGAGGACGAGTCGCTGGACAACCTGAAGCTGTCGGCTCGACTGCTCAACCGCGGTCAGGTCGTCGCCTCCGGAACGGCGTCCGTGCGTCCCATCGGACCGGACGTCTACTCCAAGGTCCGCAAGCCGACCATGGCCGACCCACACTTTCGGTACCTTCCCGCCGGAACCGAGGTGGTGGAACCGGCCGGTGTCGGCCGTCTCGACCCCTCCGATGTAGTACTGGCTCGTCATACCTCGGACGGGACGCTCGTGGTGGCTCCGGATCCGCGGAACCTGGCGATGTTCGATCATTCGGTGGAATATCTACCGGGCGTCACCATGCTCGAAGCCGCCCGTCAGGCGTTGCGTTTGGCCACCGGTTGCGTGGGACTGGACTTCACGTCCCTCGAGGTCAGGTTCTTGGGGTTCGCCGAATGGGCCAACCCGTGCACGGTCATCGTCGACAGCGACACGACCGACGGCATTCACCGCATTCAGTTCGAGCACGACGGGGTCGTGCTCTCGGCGATGTCCGTCACGGCGACACCCGAACCGTGGCTACCGCTCAGCGATCGTTCCAGTCGATGAGCGGTGCATCGGCGACCGCTCGTATCCGGGCCAGTCGCCGGCGAGGGGCAATCGACGGTAGCAACAGGTGCCACATCTCGGTCATCCGAAGCTGGAGGTCGGCGCGTCCGGTGAGCATCTCCGAGACGGTCTGAACTCCCGTGAACGATGCGACGATCATCCTGGCGAGTGCGTCCGTGTCCACGTCGTCGACGATGTCGCTTTCGGTCCGGGCGCGCTCGGTCAACTTCGCGATCATTCCGATCCAGTCGTCGAACGATTGCGCATTCGGATTCTGAGCCGTCGTCGATTCCAACGTCAACCGCATGCCGCCACGTGCGATGGGGTCGGTCTGCAGCTGACGCGCCAACTCCTTGGTGATCAGGATCAGGGCATCGATGGCCTTCGGTGTGCTCTCGATGATGGTGACGGTGGCAGCGGTGGCAAGAGCCATCTGTGCCTCGATCACGGCCTGCGCCAGATCTTCCTTCGACGAGAAGTGGAAGTACATCGCACCCTTGCTGACGCCGGCGTTGGCGATGATGGTGCTCAGACTGGCTGTGCCGTAGCCGAACTTGTCGAAGCTCGATGCGGCTCCCACGAGTACGGCCTGCCTGGTAGATTCTGCGCGCTCTTGCATCGGTAGACAATAGCTGGTACCCGCTTTCGCGGCACTCTCCGAGTCAAAAGACGGCAATTCACCGAAAATCGGTGTCGATGCCCAAGGGGCGAACCGTGCGGGCCTGCTCGATGCGGCCCACGAGATAGTCATCTATCCAGTCGAACGACGTCGAACCCAGCGGCAGTCGAAGAGGGGGCTCGTCCGACGAAATCGCTTCGATCACAGCGTCGACGCCGCGGCGTGGGTCGCCGGGCTGGGATCCGTGCGTCGATTCGAAGGCGACTCGCGCCGGCCCGATCAATTCGGCGTAATCGTCGAGTGGGTTGCCCCACTTCAATGATCGACCGCTCGCATCGGTGCGAAAAGGTCCGGGTTCTACGATTGTGACGCCGATACCCAGGTGGCGTACCTCTGCGGCCAGAGCTTCGGAGAAACCTTCGAGTGCAAACTTGGCTGCTGCATACGCTGTCCCGCCGGGGCCAGGGACCACGCCTATTACCGAGGACATCTGCACGATGTGACCGCTTTGCCGTGCCCGCATCGAGGGTAGAACGGCTCGAGTAACCGCGCAGGGACCGAAGAAGTTGACGTCGATGTTTTCTCGGAAGCGGTCTTCGTCGATCTCCTCGAACGCTCCCAGTAGACCGTAGCCGGCGTTGTTGACGAGAACGTCGATGCGTCCGAACCGATCGAGGGCCGCACCCACCGACGAATCTATCGACTGCTGGTCTGTGACATCGAGACGTGTCCGAAGCAGGCGATCGTTGGCGGGTTCGCGTATATCGGCAACTCTGCGGGCGGTGGCCACCACACGATCGCCGCCATCGAGTGCAGCGCGAACGAACTGTCGGCCGAACCCTGAGCTTGCTCCGGTGATCAACCACACTCTGTCGGTATCGATCGCGTTCATGTTGTCGTGCCCTTCGCATCGAGGTCGTGAGCCGCGATAACGGTAATGATGCGGGATGACGGTGAGCAACCGAATTGATGGCACGCTCATCACATGGTCAACAAGAGCGCGGGCATTCTGCTGTTTCGTGTGAACGCCGACGTGGCGGAGGTGCTGATCGCCCATCCCGGCGGCCCGTTCTGGGCGCGGAAGGACGACGGTGCCTGGTCGATAGTAAAGGGGGAGTTCACCGAAGCCGAAGACCCGTGGACCGCGGCTCAGCGTGAATTCCGAGAGGAAGTCGGCATCGAGGTGCCTGCGGGCAACCCCATCGAGCTCGGCACCGCCACACAGCGCGGCGGGAAGATCGTCACCGCGTTCGGGATCGAGTCCGACCTCGATGTCTCCACTGCGATGAGCAACACATTCGAGATCGAGTGGCCGCCGAAATCCGGAAAGATGCAATCGTTTCCCGAGGTAGACCGCATCGAGTGGTTTCCGGTGCCGCTGGCGAGGACAAAGCTGCTGACCGCGCAGCACCCATTTCTCGACGCAGTCGAGGCCTTTGTGGAGTCGCGCTAGTTTCGGCGGCGAATCCAGGGGTATCCGGCGGCCGGAAACGACGGCCGCGGATGCAGGGTGGGAAGTGGAACATGACACCGATGGAGACGACCGACGCCGACACGGCTCGCGTGGAAACGGCTCTGCTGGAAGGTCAGTGGGCAGGTCGAATCGTGGCCTCGGGGTTCGTGGCTCTGGCCACCGGCCTGTCCTGGATGTTCGCCGCGTCCGCAATGATCGGCTAGCAATACCAGACCGTTCGGTCGATACTGCTCAGCGACTACTACGAAGGGCAGTGCAGTGACCGACGGTATTGCGTCAGCGACCCCACCGGCGATCGAGGTACCCAAGCGCGCCTGGCAAGCCCTGGTGGTTCTGTTGCTCGGCATGTTCATGGCCCTGCTCGACACCACCATCGTCAACGTCGCATTGCCGACGATCAGCACGACGCTGGAGGCATCGGAATCCGTTCTGTCGTGGATCATCTCGGGCTACGCGCTCGCGTTCGGTCTCGCCCTGATTCCAGCGGGCAAGGTCGGGGATCGGATCGGGCACAAGTGGGTGTTCTTCACCGGTCTCGCTCTGTTCACGGTGGCCAGCTTTGCCTGCGGACTCGCTCAGGACGATCTGCAGTTGGTGGTTGCCCGAGTGGTTCAGGGTCTGGCAGGCGGAATGTTCGTGCCCGCTGTCACAGCGTTCATTCAACTGCTGTTTCCAGGCCCTGTGCGCGGCAAGGCATTTGCGATCATGGGTGCGGTCATCGGAGTGTCGACTGCGTTGGGGCCGATCGTCGGCGGGTTGATCATCCAGGCTTTCGGTGAGGAGAACGGCTGGCGGTTGGTCTTCTGGGTCAACCTGCCGATCGGCATCGTCGGTCTGATCGCGGCGGCGGTTCTGCTGCCGAAGAAGGATGAATCCGAGCCGACTGCAAGGCCGGGCATCGACTGGCTCGGGTTGGTGCTGATCTCCGCCGGCCTCATCGCGCTGCTCGTACCGCTGATCGAAGGCCAGGAGCTCGGGTGGCCGCTCTGGACCTACGTGACCATTGCTGCAGGCGTGGGCCTGATTGCAGTGTTCGGCTGGTGGGAGGTGATCCACAGCGGTCGTGGACACAATCCGCTCGTGCCGCCGCGACTGTTCACCCGACCGGCATTCACCGGCGGTGTGATTCTCGCGCTGGTGTACTTCGCAGCGTTCACCAGCATCTTCTTCACCATCTCGTTGTTGTGGCAGACCGGGCTCGGCAATACGGCCCTCTCGTCCGGGTTGGTCTCGATACCGTTCGCGATCGGCAGCATCATCGCGTCCTCGCAGAGCAACAAGCTCACGATCCGACTCGGCCGCACCGTACTGATCCTCGGCGCATCGCTGGTGTCGATCGGCTTGATCTGGCTGTGGATCATCTTGGCGACCAGTTCCGCCGACACCATCTCCCATTGGACTCTGCTGGTCCCGCTGTTCATCGCGGGCTTGGGCAACGGCGCGTTCATCGCTCCCAACGCGCAGTTCATCGTCGCAACCGTCGACCGCGACGACGCAGGGGCCGCGAGCGGCGTCATCTCGACGATGCAGCGCGTCGGCTCCGCAATCGGTATCGCAGTCATCGGTAGTGTGCTGTTCGGCTCACTCACCATCACCGGCCCCGATACCGTGGGATCCGGCTTCCTGCACGGTGCCGCAATGGCCATGGCCGTCAGTGCCGCGTTCAGCGTCGTTGCGTTGGCGTTGGTGTTCGCTCTACCGAAGAAGGTGCAGAGCGGTCACTGATCTCGGCTCGTTCAGCTCGACAGGCCCTTGCCGTGCCGCTGGACGACCGTCGATGCGAGATCGGCGATCTTGACGTTGAGATCCTGCGACGATTTGCGGAGCAGTGCGAACGCTTCTTCGTCGGATACTTTGTGCAACGCCATGATGAGGCCGATCGCCTTGCCGATCTCACGGTTGCTCTCGAGGCCGTCGCGCAAGGTCGATGCCTCTTGGCCGTTCAGCATCGCCCCGACCGTCACAGAAGTGAACGCAGTCAGGATGACGGCTTTGTCGGCGGTGTCGGCATCGAAGGCACCCGCGGTGTCGGTGAACAGGTTGAGAGCACCCACCTTCTGCTCGTCGACCTTGAGGCGGAACCCCATCGCTCCCCGGACCGGCGTGCGGTTCAGGACACCCCGAGCCATTGCGGGCCACTGGGTGGGGCTGCTGAAATCCGGCTCGAGTTGGACGGCCTCGGTGGTCAGCGCATCCAAGCACGGTCCCTGACCTGTGGCGCGTTCGATGTCGTCGACGACGCGTGCCACGTCATCCGAGGCCGCGACGGTGACGGCCTTTCCGTGGCGCAACAACATGAGACTCGCGTGATCGCAGTGAGGGACAACCATCGTCGCGGCGTTGCAGATAGCGGTGTAGACCTCTTCTGCGCTACTGCCGCGATACACGATGTCGGCCAGAGCGGCGAATACAGTTGCCGGGTCGGTCGACGGAGCGTCGAACTGTTCGTCGTCGGTCATTGCTTCTCCCGTCGTGTGGCGCATGCCGGGCAAACCGGTTGCGCAGCACATCAACCGTACCGCCCTGCGCCGGGGTCCCTGCACCAACGGGCTGGCAGTAGCCTCATGTCGTGAGCAATGCGCAGGAATCTACGGGATTCGAGTACGGCCACGACGGCCCGAAGTCCATCGTGGTGGGCGTCGACGGCTCGGATTCGTCCTGGCGGGCCGCCGCATACGCCGGAGGACTGGCCCGTAGGCAACAATCGCTTCTGGTGCTGGTCTACGTGCAGCCCATCGCCACCGCGTCGTGGGGCCAGGCGGGGATCTCGATGGTGGAAACGGGCCGACAGATCGCCGACGAACTCCTCGACTACATCAGAACCTCGGTGGCCCGCTTCGGGGAGCGAGAGCAGGTTCGCTGGGAATTCCGCACTGCGCAGGGTGATCCTTACAACGGACTCGTCGCGGTTGCCGATGGACTCCGCACCGACGCCGTCGTGGTGGGGGCCTCCGAACGCGCCGGGCACCGATTGGCGGGATCTGTGGCAGTGCGACTGGTCAAGGCGGGCCGCTGGCCGGTCACAGTGGTGCCATGAAGGCTCGAATTCCAACCAGTCCGCGGTTTTCCCTGTAAAAATAGGCAGTCACCTCGTCGGATGCGAGGCGCATGTGGTGCGGTTCTCGGATTCGGGGAGTTCCATGGCTGGTCTGTCGCGTCGTCAATTCGTCACTCGGGTGGGCACTCTCGCCGCGGCATGGGGAATCGCACCGCAGGTTCTGGGCCACGTCCTTGTCGCTCGGGCGCAGCCGGCGTCAGGAGAGACCGATGTCGGCGGAACGCTGGCGCAGACCATCCTGAGATCGTCGACCGGCCCCGGTCGGTACCGGGTGCTCGCTGCGGGGCCGGGGGAGCCCTACGTCCCTCGCCTCGACATCCTCGGGCGGGCACCCAGCGCGTCTCGGGTGCAGGCCAGACGCTCGTTGCTCTACTTGGGGCACCTGTCGGACATGCATGTCATCGATGCGCAATCGCCCGGCCGGATCGAGCCCATGATCGTCTCCGACCATGCCGCATGGGGCTCGGCCTTCCACCCGCAGGACCCGCTGACCGTGCACGTCACCGCCGCGATGGTGAAGGCATTTGCGGATGCGCGAATCAGTTCGGTCACCGGCGCTCCCATGGGAGCCGCGGTTGTCACCGGTGACAGCGCCGACATGCATTCTCATCTCGAACTTCGTTGGTACATAAACGTTCTCGACGGCGTCGCGGTCCGGCCTACGAGTGGCGCATCCGACGTCTTCGAGGGCGTGCAAGCGTGGCCCGAGGCGCAGTGGGCGTATCGGCCGGGCGATCCGTCGGGAGGGTCGTTCGGGGACTACGGATTTCCGACGCTTCCCGATCTGTTGACGCAGGCGATGTCGGGGACCGTCGAATCGGTGGGGCTACCCGTCCCGTGGTATTCCGTCTACGGCAATCACGACACGTTGTTGCTCGGCACGTTCGATCGCTCCTCTCAGCTGCATGCCCTCGCGGTCGGGGGACAGAAGGCGTACACACTCGAAGCGACGGCCACGTCGGCATTGGCCGGGTACGCATCGACGGGTAGTCCGCTGCAGAGGATGGTCGATGCGCTCGGGGTCGGATCCGGCGCCCGGCCCGGGTTTCGGGCAGTGTCGGCGGATCCGGCTCGGTATCTCTTCGAGCAGCGTGAGTTCATGCAAGAGCACTTCGAGACGACTCCCACCCCAGGGCCGATCGGGCACGGTTTCACCCAGCACAACCTCGACTCGGGTGAAACCTGGTGGGCGGCGGACCCGACTCCGAACGTTCGCACGTTCGGACTCGACACGTGCAACGCCGTCGCCGGCCCCGACGGGGCGGTGCCCGAGGACCAGTTCGACTGGCTCACTCAGCAATTGGAGAAGGCACAGGCCGAACGCAAGCTCGTCCTGATCTACACCCACCACAACAGCCTGACCCTGGAGAACCGTGCACAGCGGCCGGGACAGTCGGTGAAGCTGTACGGCGCAGACGAATTCATCGACCTGCTTCTGAAATATCCTGTGGTGATCGGTTGGCTCAACGGTCACACCCACCAGAATCAGATCTTGGCGCATTCGCGAGACGGACGAGGGTTCTGGGAGATCACCACCGCGTCGTGCATCGACTTTCCGCAGCAACAGCAGGTGGTGGAGATCGTCGACAACAGAGACAAGACACTGTCGCTGTTCACGACAGTGCTCGATCATGCGTCGCCGATCACGCCCGGGAACCGCGGCAGCTACCTGGACCTCGCTTCGCGTAGTCGTGAGTTGGCTGCGAACGACTGGGCCGAGAATCCGCTGATGCGACGAGGTTCGCGCCTCGACCGCAACACCGAACTCCTCCTGCCCGCGCCGTTCGACCTGAGCGCCATCACCGACGCTGCTCTGGAACAGCAACACCTCGACGAGCACGCCAGACTGATTGCGTACGAGACGAGGCAGGGACGATGAACGGTGTTCGTAGACATCTCATCTCGGTGGCGGCGGTGCTGGCCTGCGCGGGGTGCTCGCAGACCGCTGCGCTCGCGCCGGTCGGGGGAGCCGAACTCGGGAATCTCCGCTACGCGGTGAACGACGTTCTGTTCGAGCAAGGAATCGAGATCCTGGTTGCGCCCGTGTGCTCGGGCACCGGGGCGGACATCGAATGTGCCGGGACGACAACCGGTAACGAGGCGATCACCGGTACGGCCACGTCCGACGATGCCAGTACCGTCGAAGTGAAGGTCGGCGCAACCGTTCTCTACTCGGGTTCGGTGCAGGACGTACTCGACCGCAATTCGACGGTCGGTGCGCCGTGAAAGGGGTGCTGCTGCTCGCATCGGTGGCGATCGTCTCGGCTCTGATTCAGGCGCTGACCGTGGTGGGGGATCCGGCTCCGACGTCCTCCCTCGGATTCGCTGCGCTGGTCGTCATTTCCGCCGCAACGGTGATGTGTGCGCTGTGGTTCACCGCCTCGACGGCACTCGATGTGGTGGACGGCAACGTGTCGGGTGCACTGAGCCGGACGTGGCGACGACCGCGGGTACTGGCGTGGTGCGTGGTGCTGACCGGGGCGGCTGTTGCGCTCGCAATTCTCTTCCCCCTGCTCCCGGTTGTCGTCATAGTCATTGCGCTGCTGATACTTCCAGCGGCTGTCGACGGTCGCCGAAACCCTCTGCGCGCTGCACTACACACCGTGAAGCAATCCCCGTGGCGCTGTATCGCAGCGGCGGTCATCACGATCCTGGCCTACCTACTCGGCTGGGTGGTGGCACTCGTGCTGGGATTCTTCGTCACCGGCGTGGTGGCGGCATTCCTGACGTGGCTGTGGTTCGGGGCCACTGCTGCTGCACTGCTGGTGTATTGGTCGACTTTGTATCGCAAGGGGGTAGGGATTTGATCGGCGCTCGCGAAACGGCTCCAGTCAGCCGCGGGCGCGTCGACCGATCGCGGCGTCGGCCACGATCTGATCTATTCGACCTGCACGAGTGTCGTCTCGAACGGCGCTGACAATCCACCACAGCATCTGTTTACGGGCGCTGGGAGGGAAGTCGTCCCAGTTGTTACGAGCGTCTGGGTCACGGTCGAGTGCCGTCTTCAACTCGAGCGGTTCTTCGAGGTTCTCGACCGGATCGGAAATTGTCCACCACCCGTTCGACTGCGCGGCAGCAATGGCGTGGCGACCTGCGTCGGTCATGAGGCCGCGTTCTTCCATATCGGCTGCGCGTTCTCGGTTGAGTTTGGTCCGGGGGCTCTTGGGTCTGCGCGGTGTGAACAGCTGCAGGCCGCGGGCCTCGTCGAGAATGCTGCTGGTGGAGTCGATCCAACCGAAACAGATGGCTTCCTCGACAGCCGCGGGATAAGGGCAACGGGGTCGGTCGGTGCCGGTCCGCCATGAACAGAGCCAGACGCCTCGGGTCGAGCTGTGATTGTGCGACAACCAGGATCGCCACTGCGCCCGCGTTTCGGCATGGATGATCGGGTAGTCGAACTTCCACGTCGGGGGATGGGCTGACGCGGGCGTCGGCAATTCCGACGCAGTCATGCGTTCGCGCGATCGACTCGACCCGGTGTTGCCTCGCTCTGGTTCCACATCGCTTCAGTGTCCCCACAATCGAGGACATCCGCTGTCCGCGATGGCTCGCACAGTTCGACGGCCGGCTCGTGGTGGGGCGGGCGGGGCTCGAACCCGCGACCAATGGATTATGAGTCCACGGCTCTAACCGACTGAGCTACCGCCCCAATCCCGTACCAGGTACGAGCCAGCAGAATCGTACAGAATCACGCCGTCTGATGGTTCCATCGGGGGCGCTACTTGGCCCTCACCTGCACCGGAACGCCGTTGAGAATCGCGTTCGCCGATACCGCGTCGACTCGGGCGGGGTCGGTGATGTCATTGACGCTCGGTCCGGTGACAGTGGTGGCGACCGAGAGCTGCACGCCGGGGCGCTGGTGACCGAATCCGTGCGGCATGCTCACCACCCCGGGCATCATCTTTTCGGACGCCGCGACCTCGATGTCGACGGTACCGGCCGCGGAGGTGACCGACACCATAGAACCGTCCTCGATCCCGCGCTGGAGGAGATCGTTCGGGTGCGCTAGAAGCTGATGTCGCGCTTTGCCTTTGGTGAGCCGAGCGGTGTTGTGCATCCACGAGTTGTTGCTACGTAGATGTCGTCGACCGATCAGCAGGAGCTCGTCGTCCTTGGGAACCGCGCTCGAGTGCATCAGGTCCACCAGGGCAGGCAGTTCACCGACCACGACTTCCTGGATCAATTCAATGCGCTTGTCCTTGGTCTTCAGCTTCTGGGGAAAGCCCGGCCGCAGCGGACCGAGATCGATACCGTGCGGGTTGGCTCGAAGCTTCCTCAGCGACAACCCTTTTCGTCGGCTACGGAGCAGGATGTCGAGAGTGCGAGCAGGGGACAGGCGCAGACGGGCCTCGCCGATGACGCTCTTAGGCGTCAATCGTGCCTTCAGTCGATCGACGGTGGAGCCTGCCATGCGGTTCTTGTAGCGCAGTGACAAGTCGCGGAAGATCTCCCAATCATGCTTGGCGTCAGCCTGCTTGGGTAGAACTGCTGGCATGTACTTGGCAGTGTTGTGTACCGCGAAAGAATTGAAGATCAGATCGTAGTGATCGCGTTCGAGGGACATCGTCGGCGGCAGAATTACGTGTGCGTGCCGCGAGGTCTCGTTGATGTAGAAGTCGAACGACACCATGAAATCGAGTCCCGCGAACGCGTCGTTCAGGGTAGTACCGCCGGGCATCGACAGCACCGGATTGCCGGACAGGACGGCCATGGCACGAATCTGGTCCTTGCCCTCGGTGGTGATCTCGTCGACAAGCGTCGAACAGGGATACTCGCCGGCGAACTCGGGGAGATCGCGAACGCGGCTGCGCCACTTGTCGAAATGGCCACGACCGACGATGCCCTGCGAGATCAGATCGATCGCCGGATCGGTCACCATCGCACCGCCCGGTCGGTCGAGATTGCCCGTGATGATGTTGAGTACCTGGATCGCCCACTGGCACACCGTGCCGAACTGCTGCGTCGACACCCCCATCCTGCCGTACGCCACTGCAGACTTCGCCGCAGCGAAGTCCCGTGCGAGAGAAAAGATGTCGTCTGCCGACATGCCGACGATCGGTGCCACCGCCGTCGGCGTGAATTCGGCGACGAGATCGGCAAGTCGATCGGCACCATCGACGTAGTCGGCGACACGGACGGAGCCGTCGGCGACGATCGTGTGAATCATCGCCAGCAACAGCAGCGCGTCGCTGCCGGGACGAACGAAGAAGTGGGTGTCGGCAATATCCGCCGTTTCGGTCTTACGTGGATCGACCACTACCAGTCGGCCGCCCCGCTTACGGAGTGCGCGTGCTCTTTTGGCGAAGTCGGGCACCGTCATCATGCTGCCGTTGGAGGCCATCGGATTGCCGCCGAGGACGAGGAAGAAATCGGTTCGATCGATATCCGGAATGGGCAGCAAGAGCTGGTGGCCGTAGAGCAGATGGTCTACGAGCTGGTGCGGCAACTGATCCAAGGACGTCGCCGAGTACCGATTGCGGGTGCGCAGCAGCGACGTGAACGGAATGCCGTGGGTCATCGCACCCATCGAGTGCACGTTGGGATTGCCCTGATAAAGCCCGACAGCGTTGGATCCGTACTTCTTCCGCGTCGAGACGAGGCCATCGACGACGAGGTCGTACGCCTCCGCCCAGCCGATCTTCTCCCACTTCTCACCCACCCGCTTGACCGGCGTGGTGAGTCGATCGGTGTCGGCATGAAGGTCGATCAACGACAAAGCCTTGGGGCAGATGTGGCCCCGGGAGAGTGGGTCCTTCTCGTCGCCGCGGATCGAGACCACCGCGTTGTTCTCCACCGTGAATTCGAGACCACAGATCGCCTCGCACAGATTGCACGAGCCATACACAACCGACATCGCATTTCTCCCATTCCTGTCGTCCGAGACTAGCCCGGCAGGGGACCGATCCACGGGCATCGACAGACAATTAGGCTCTGGAGTCGTGACTACCCTCGATCTCACTGCCTCGTGGCCCGTCGACCATGTCGGTGCCGCCGTCGTCACCGACGCCGGAGTGCGGGAGGAGGTGGGGGACACCGCGCGCGTCTTCGAACTGGCGTCGGTCACCAAATTGCTCACCGCCTACGCGGTTCTGGTTGCGGTGGAGGAGGGCGCCGTCGAGCTCGATCAGCCCGCCGGGCCGGAGGGGTCGACCGTGCGGCATCTGCTGGCGCACGCATCGGGACTGGCGTTCGGCGAGCGAAAGGTGCAGGCTCCTGCCGGCACCAAGAGGATCTACTCGAGCGCCGGGTTCGAGGTCTTGGCCGAACTCATCGAAGCAGAGTCGGGAATTACCTTTCCCGACTACCTGGATGAGGCCGTCTGCGGACCGCTCGGGATGGTCGACACGTCGCTGCCCGGGTCGGCCGGTCACGGTGCCCGTTCGTCCGTTGCAGACCTGACCAAGTTCGCCGCCGAGCTGTTGGAACCGACTCTCCTCGCGTCGCAGACACTGTCTTCGGCCGTCGACGTGCAGTTTCCCGGCCTGAACGGAATCGTGCCCGGGTACGGATCGCACAAGCCCTGCGACTGGGGTCTGGGGTTCGAGCTGCGCGATGACAAGACCCCGCACTGGACTGGGAGTAACAACTCGAGGGCTACGTTCGGCCACTTCGGACAGGCCGGAACGTTCCTGTGGGTGGACCCGTCGGTGAGGATCGCGTGCGTGGTGCTGACCGATCGAAACTTCGGAGATTGGGCCAAACCGCTCTGGCCCGAGCTCTCCGACGCCGTCCTGGCCGGGTGAAACACCACCGTTCACAGATTGCACTGGCGCAACAGGGGCAACTCGGGGCACACTAGTACACACACGCGTTGAATCGCTGCAACCAGTTCGAGCATGTCGAGGTCGTTGGGGAAGACGTCCCTCGTCGAAGCTGGAGGTAGTGCAATGCGTGGATCGAACCAATTCGCAGATGCGACGTCGGGTGTTGTGTACATCCACTCGTCGCCCGCTGCGCTGTGCCCGCATGTCGAATGGGCGTTGTCCGACGCCCTCGATTGCCGTGCCAATTTGAAGTGGTCCGCGCAGCCGGCCTCCGACGGACAGCTGCGTGCCACCACTGACTGGATCGGGCCCGTGGGCACCGGGGCGAAGCTCGCCGGCATCCTGCGGTCCTGGCAGATGCTGCGCTACGAGGTGACCGAGGATGCCAGCGAAGGCGTCGACGGCGAACGGTTCTCGCACGTACCCGGCTTGGGTCTGTGGCGCGGATCGACGAGTGCCAACGGGGACGTGGTGCTCGGCGAGATGCGACTGCGCGCGCTGATGGAGAACAACCAAGGCAATCTCGCCGCCGCAGTGGAGCACGCGCTCGGCTCGGATTGGGATGCCGCACTCGAACCGTTCCGCACCGGAGGCGCAGGAGCAGAAGTGACCTGGCTCAGCCGCAACGTCGGCTAGCAGCGGTTGCCGGGGATTCGTCGCGGCGGTAGTTTCGCGTTCGTGCCTGGGGTAGGCATGTGGGAACGACCGTGGAGTGGTGAGTTCGATGTTGTCGACCGGAAAAGTGATTCGATTCGACGAGTTCAAGGGGTACGGATTCGTAGCGCCGGATGAGGGCGGCGAGGACGTGTTCATCCACGTCAACGATCTGGACTTCGACAAACGACTGTTGGCACCAGGAGTACGCGTCGAATACGTTGCCGTAGACGGTGACCGTGGTCTGAAGGCCACCGAGGTCCAGATCATCGACGGGCCGACGTCGACCGCTCTGGTTACTCGGCACAAACCCGACGTCCCATTTCACAACACCGCACCCGTCAGTGGTCACCAGCGCCACGACGACGCAGGCGCGGACGTCCTGTCCGAGGCGGACTTCACCACAGAGCTGACCGAACAACTACTGACGTCGAACGGCACGCTCACGGCTGCGCAGATACTCGACGTGCGATCGGCCGTCGTTCGACTGGCCCACGATCACCGATGGATCCAGGGCTGACCGACCTCGATTGGCCTCGTTTGCCCGTCCCTGGTGTGAATCAATGTGGCTTTCTTGCACATGGAGTGCCTGAAAGGCGCATTGATCCCAACCGGGGTGGGTTCCCAACCGGGGTGGGGTCTCGGGGTGGGGTCTAGGGGGCAGGGCTGACGGACCGCAGTAGATAGCGGTCGGGGTCGATCAGAGCGGGATGTTCTTGTGATTTCCGCGAGCCGCAGGTGCCGCGGCGAGAGCCTTGGCAACCGTGCTTCGGGTCTTGCTGGGCTCGATGACCTCGTCGACCACGCCGATGGCCACTGCGCGATCGACACCGCCTGCGATGCTCTCGTGCTCGACGGTGAGGCGGTCGTGCAGTGCCTCACGCTCTTCTTCCGGTGCGGCGGCGAGCGCCTTCTTGTGCAGGATGCCGACAGCCGCCTTCGCGCCCATCACGGCCACCTCGGAGCCAGGCCAGGCATAGACCGCGGTGGCACCAAGCGCGCGGGCGTTCATGGCGATGTACGCGCCGCCATAGATCTTGCGAGTGACCAGCGTGACGCGGGGGACGGTGGCCTCGGCGAACGCGTGCAGCAACTTCGCTCCGCGGCGAACGACGCCTTCCCATTCCATGCTGACGCCCGGCAGGTAGCCCGGAACATCGACGACCACAATGAGTGGTATACCGAAGGCGTCGCACAGGCGAACGAAACGCGCTGCCTTCTCGGCACTTTCGGAGTTCAGGCAACCTCCGAGTCGGATGGGGTTGTTGGCGATCACGCCGACGGTGCGGCCACTGATGCGGCCGAGACCGATGACGATGCTGCGAGCCCAGCCGCCCTGGAACTCCTCGAACGTCGATTCGCCTTCGACGTTGTCGAGCAGTTCGTGAATGATCGGGTGCACGTCGTAGGCACGACGGTTGGATTCGGGCATCAGTGCGCGTAGATCGGTGTCGCCGTGTTCTGCGGCGGCGATGTCGAACACGCCCTGCTCGCAGAACATCGACACCAGACGGCGGGCGCGGGTGAACGCGTCCATCTCGCTGTCGGCGACGATGTGGCAGACCCCGGACTTCTTGTGGTGCGTGTCGGGGCCGCCGAGCGACTCCATATCGACCTGTTCGCCGGTGACGCTGCGAACGACGTCGGGTCCGGTGACGAATACGCGTCCCTCGGGAGCCATGATGACGACGTCGGTCAAGGCGGGACCGTACGCTGCACCACCGGCTGCGAAACCGAGGACGACGGAAATCTGTGGGACGAGGCCGGACGCTCGAACCATGGCCTCGAAGACGAGTCCGACGGCATGGAGAGCCTCGACGCCCTCGGCGAGGCGAGCACCACCCGAGTGCCAGACGCCGACGATCGGGGCGCGCTGTTCGATGGCGGTGTCGATCGCGGCAACGATGTGCTTGCAGCCGTCCACTCCCATGGCGCCGCCCATGACGGTGGCGTCGGAGCAGTAGGCGATGGTATGGACGCCGTCGATTTCGCCCGATGCGGCCAGAATTCCCGACTTGTCCCGATCATGCAGGGGGACAGTGGTTCCGGCGTCGAAGAGCTTTTCGAGGCGGGTGAGGGGGTCGCGCGGATCGGTGGAGGTGCCGGATCGTGTGACAGGGGCCAGAATGGTCATCGCGTTGTCCTTCTTCAGGGCCCCTGGCGGGGGCGAGGCCCGAGCCGGGGCCGTCTGTCGAAAGAACGGCCCCAGCTCGGATCATGCACTGCGAGAGCGGGATTCGCTGAGTCGAGAAGTCGACTCAGTGGATCACGCCTTACCGAAGGCGAGCGCTACGTTGTGCCCACCGAATCCGAACGAGTTGTTGATCGCGTAGTCGATCTGTCCGACGCGGGGCTCGCCCTTGACGACATCGAGATCGATTTCGGGATCCTGGTTCTCCAAATTCAGTGTGGGAGGGATGATTCCCTCTCGCACTGCCAGCACCGTCAGTACCGACTCGAGGGCGCCGACAGCGCCGATCGAGTGGCCCAGAGCGGATTTCGGTGCGTACACCGCTGCGTGATTTCCGACTGCCTTGTTGATCGCCAGCGCTTCGGCGGTGTCTCCGATGGGAGTTGCCGTTGCGTGGGCGTTCACGTGGGTGATGTCGGACTTCTGCAGGCCTGCGGTCTCGATGGCGCGCTGCATCGCACGCGCGGCACCCTTGCCCTCGGGGTCGGGGGCCACGAGGTGGAACCCGTCCGAGGTGATTCCGGCACCGAGCAGGCGGGCGTGGATCGTTGCCCCGCGTGCCTTGGCGTGCTCCTCGGTCTCGATGACCATGAGCGCACCCGCTTCACCGAAGACGAAGCCGTCACGATCCTTGTCGAACGGACGTGACGCACCCTTCGGGTTGTCGTTGTTGGTGCTCATCGCCCGCATCATGGAGAAGCTGGCGATCGGAACCGCGTCGATGTATCCCTCGACGCCGCCGGTGACGACCATGTCCGCGTCGCCCATCACGATCATCCGCCATGCATGCGCAATGGCTTCCGATCCCGAGGAGCAGGCGGAGACGGGCGTGATGACGCCGGCTTGTGCTTTGAGCTCGAGCCCGACGACCGCTGCTGGGCCGTTCGGCATGACCATCTGAACGGCGAGCGGGGACACCTTGCGGTAGCCGCCGGCCTTCATTTTGTCGTTGGCGTCGATGAGAGAATCGCCGCCACCGAGTCCGGTACCGATCGACACGCCGAGGCGGAGGGGATCGACGTCGGGCGAGCCGGCGTTCTTCCAGACCTCACGACCGAGCACCGTGGACAACTGCTCCACGTAGCTCAGGCGACGGATCTCGACCCGCGAGAGCAGACTCTGCGGGTTCACCGCGAGGTGTCCGCCGATCCGCACGGGCAGGTCGTACTCGGTGACGAAATCGTCTTCCAGAGTGCCGATTCCGCTTTCGCCGTTCAGCAGACCCTTCCACGTGGCATCGACGTCACCCGCGAGTGACGTGGTCGCAGCAAGGCTGGTGACGACGACACTGGGGAAGCGTCCGTTGGCGGTGGATGGGTTGGTCATGGGTCGTGTCACTCGCTCGCGGAGTCGTCGAGCTTGGCCTTGATAGCTTCTGCGGCTTCGGGGTTCTCCGCTTCGAGCTTCTGGATGTAGTTGACGGCGTCGCCGACGGTGCGCAGACCTGCGAGGTCTTCGTCGGGGATCTTCACGCCGTACTTGTCCTCGGTCTGCACTGCGATCTCGACCATGGAGAGCGAGTCGATATCGAGGTCGTCCACGAAGGACTTCTCGATGGTCACCTCGGACGGTTCGATGCCCGTGACCTCCTCGATGATCTCTGCAAGTCCGGCGATGAGGTCTTCCTGGCTGGCCACTGTTGTGGCTCCCTTCTCTTCTGTGTCGAACGCCGAAGTCATGTGCTTCGAGACGCGGTTGTGCATTTCCGCCACTCGGGGAGTGGAAGTCGATCCGCAGTACCGAGACTGCGGTGTGAAGGTGACCGAGCTATCCGAGCTCGGCCAATGCGGCGATGTCCGCCGGTGTCTTCAGGCCGAGGTTGGGCACGCCGCGCAGTTCACGCTTGGCGATACCGACCAGTGCGCCTGCCGGGGGCAGCTCCGCAAGTCCGGTGACCTGCGCGGTACGCAGGTACGCGCTGCACAGGTCCCACCGCACGGGGCGTGTGACCTGGGCGGCAAGTTTGGTGAGCGCATCGGCACCCGATGCGACCGGCTGACCGTCCGAGTTGGACAGCAAGGTGTGCGTCGGCTCGGACGGAGTGATGGCGGCTGCGGCCGCGGCGACGGTGTCGCCTGCCGATGCCATGTACTTGGTGTGGAAAGCACCCGCGACCGGAAGTGCTCGGACCCGCGCCTTCTCGGGTGCGCTCTCGGCCAGTTCCGCCAACTTGGTCAGCAGACCTGCAGCAACGATCTGACCGGCAGCGTTGACGTTGGCCGGGGCGAGATCGAGTTCTTCCAGCCGGGCCAGAACTGCAGCTTCGTCGCCGCCGAGCACGGCGGACATGCCGGTCGGTTCGAGGGCGCAGGCCTTGGCCATCGCAGCGCCGCGCACCGCCGCCAGAGATACCGCGTCGTCGGAGGAGATCACGCCGGCAATGGCAGCAGCCGCCAGCTCGCCGACCGAGTGGCCGGCCACGATGGCGTCGTCGGGGAACAGTCCACGCGAGGCGATTTCCTCGAAGGCCAGTAGGGCCGACGCCACGACCAGTGGCTGAGTCACCGCAGTGTCGGTGATTTCTTCAGCGGTGGCGGTGGTGCCGAGTCGCACGAGATCCAGGCCGGAGGCCTTGGACCACAGCGCCAACCGATCGGCCGCGCCCGGGATTTCGAGCCAAGGCAGCAGCATGCCGGGAGTCTGGGAGCCCTGACCGGGCGCAAGCAACGCAATCACAGGGTTAAGAGAACACTGTCGGGCCCCTCATCAGTGATGTCGCGCTCGATGAACTCTCGACAAGCAATTTGTGGGAACCCTACAAATTGCCTCGTGGAGACCCGCTATCGCCGGAAGGCGGTTCGGCGTTACGTAACCACTTCGCCAAATGTGACCTGTGTGACATATGGGGCTGGATATGTCGGTTCGTGATGCGTTCGAGCCAACCTACCTACCGTTGCCGCGACCCGAAGGACGTACGCATCGCGTGGGTGAGTGGGATCACGTCCGGTCACCTCGGCGATGCGCTTGAGCCGATACCGGACGGTATTTGGATGAACAAACAGCTGCCGAGCGCAGGTTTCTACGGCACCGCCGCAGTCGAGATACGCATCGAGTGTGTCGGCCAAACCCGAACCTGCCGCGGCCAACGGCACGACGACATGATCGTTGAGAGCCGAGATAGCTGCCCCGTCGTTCAGCAACGCTCGTTCGGGCAGCAACTCGCCGGCGTGAACCGGCCGCGGTGCGCCCCGCCAGCCCGCCACGGCCTGCATGCCGGCAAAGGCCTCCACCGCGCTCGAGTGCGCTGCGCCCAAGGTGCGGGTGGTGGGACCGATGACGACAGGGCCGTCGGAGAAGTTCTGCAACATGTCGTCGATGAACGCGTGATGCGCCGCGGTGTCGTCGAGCTGGCCACTGACCACCATCACCAATCGGGTCCCCTGAACCACCGCCAACGCAGCTCGACCGTGCTTCTGAGCGACGGAGTGCACGGTGCCCACCACGGACACGCCGCGGTCTTCCGGGGGAGTCCCCACCAATACGGTCGCGGGCGCAGTGGCGTCCCAGTTCAACGTGGCAGCACGGGAGAGCATGTCCGATCCGGTATCGCCCCGGACGACGGCGTCGACGACGAGGGCTTCGAGGCGGGTGTCCCACGCCCCTCGTGACTCGGCTGCACTGGCGTACACGGACGCCGCTGCGAACCCCAGCTCGCGGCCGTACCGCAGCACGGCCTCGGTCAGCGCGACCAACTGCTGGTCGTTGCGCGCGAGCGCGGGGAGCCACTGCTCGAAGAACTCCATCGCCACCCGGACCATGTCGACGGTCTGACGCAGCGTGAGGCGTCGGGCAAGGTCTTGTGGGATCACCTGGAAGGCGTCGAGGCTGAATCGAATGTCGCTGTTCGGATTCTTGAGCCATTCGAGAAAGTTGTCGACGGCCGTCTGGATCAGCAGCTGGACGCTGGCCCGCTGGGCGGCGTCGAGGTCGCCGAAGAACGGCAACTGGCCCTGCATCGTGGTCACTGCCTCGGTCGAGAGGCGGCCGGAGAACTGTTTGACGCGTCGCAACAGGGCGTCGGGCAAAGGGTCGCGCTTCTGGCGCGAAGGGGCCAACGAGTTGACCGGAAGGTGGACCTCGTTGTCGGTCGTGAGCGAATCACGGGTGGGGGAGTCACGGGCCGGGGAGTCACGAGCCAACGACTCACGCAACGCTTCACGGTAAGCGTCGCGCCGGGAGACATCACGCGCGGACGAACTGTCCGGTGAATCGGGTTTCGCATCGGACATAAGGAGAACCTACGCTCGACCCCCGCCCACCTCGCGCTGGACTCTCGTCGCGAGGTGGAACGGGGGTCGGCCGATCACGGCGAAGACCTACGCCGAGCCGGTATCGGCGTACGACGTCGGAGCTGCGGTGACGTCGTCGATCTTGTACTTCTCGGCAGCCTCGACGGCCTTGGACTTGTCGATCTCGCCCGATGCCGCGAGAGCGGACAGTGTGGCGACGACGATGGACTCGGCATCGACGTTGAATACCCGTCGTGCAGCCGGGCGGGTGTCGGAGAAGCCGAAGCCGTCGGTTCCGAGGGTGACGTAATCGCCCGGAACCCACTGGCGGATCTGATCCGGCACGGCGCGCATCCAGTCGGAGGACGCGATGACCGGGCCGTTGGCATCGGCCAGGGCCGAGGTGACGAACGGAACGCGCTTGTCGGCACCCGGGTTACGCAGCGACTCCTTCTCGGCTTCGACGCCATCGCGGCGCAGTTCGCCCCACGAGGTGACGGACCACACGGCTGAACGAACGCCCCACTCCTCGAACAGCAACTCACGTGCCTTGCGGGCCGAGACGATGCCGACGCCGGACGCGAGCAGCTGTGCCTCGGGTCCGTCGCCCTCCTGGGGTTCTGCGAACCGGTAGATGCCCTTGAGCAGCCCCTCGACGTCGAGGTTCTCGGGCTCGGCCGGCTGTACGTACGGCTCGTTGTACAGGGTGATGTAGTAGAAGATGTTCTCCCCGCCGAAGCCCTCGACACCTTCGGTGCCGCCGTACATCCGTCGCAGACCGTCCTTGACGATGTGCGCGATCTCGTACGAGAACGCCGGGTCGTACGCCACCGCTGCCGGGTTGGTCGACGCCAGAAGTAGCGAGTGACCGTCGGCGTGCTGGAGACCCTCACCGGTCAGCGTGGTGCGTCCTGCCGTGGCACCGAGCACGAACCCGCGGGCCATCTGGTCTGCTGCAGCCCAGAGACCGTCGCCGGTGCGCTGGAAGCCGAACATCGAGTAGAAGATGTACAGCGGGATCATGACCTCGCCGTGCGTCGCGTACGAGGTACCGACCGCGGTGAACGACGACGTGGAGCCTGCCTCGTTGATGCCCTCGTGCAGGATCTGACCGACCGAGCTCTCCTTGTAGGCGAGCATCAGTTCCGAGTCGACCGAGGTGTACAGCTGGCCGTTGCGGTTGTAGATCTTCA
The DNA here is from genome assembly GCF_002258475.1 of Rhodococcus sp. 06-1460-1B. Classification (NCBI taxonomy): domain Bacteria; kingdom Bacillati; phylum Actinomycetota; class Actinomycetes; order Mycobacteriales; family Nocardiaceae; genus Rhodococcus; species Rhodococcus sp. 06-1460-1B. Next base: position 8,153 of record NZ_NOYS01000025.1, on the reverse strand, counting down.
GCGACGGGAACCACGAGTCCATACCGAACGTGCGGGCCTCGTCGGGAATGATCGGCACGATTCGGTGGCCGATCTCCTTGTCTCGCAACAGCTCCTTCATGACGCGCACGAGCGCCATGGTGGTGGCGACTTCCTGCTTGCCCGAGCCCTTGCGGAGCGTCTTGTAGGTGTCGTCGCCGGGCTGCGGCAGTGGCTTGACGTCCACGCGGCGCTCGGGGACGAATCCGCCGAGCTTGCTGCGACGATCGAGCATGTACTGGATCTCGGGAGCGTCCGCACCGGGGTGGTAGTACGGCGGCATGTACGGATCCTTCTCGAGCTCCTCGTCCGAGATCGGGATGTGCTGGAGATCGCGGAACGTCTTGAGATCGTCGAGCGTCAGCTTCTTCATCTGGTGCGTGGCATTACGGCCCTCGAAGTGCTTGCCCAGGGTGTAGCCCTTGATGGTGTGCGCCAGGATGACCGTCGGCTGGCCCTTGTGCGACATCGCAGCCGCGTAGGCAGCGTGCACCTTGCGGTAGTCGTGGCCGCCGCGCTTGAGGTTCCAGATCTCGTCGTCCGAGAGATCCTTGACGAGCTCCTTCGTTCGCGGGTCGCGGCCGAAGAAGTGATCGCGGACGTAGCTGCCGTCGTTGGCCTTGTAGGTCTGGAAGTCGCCGTCGGGCGTGGTGTTCATGAGGTTCACCAGTGCGCCGTCGCGGTCCTTGTGCAGCAGCGAGTCCCACTCGCGGCCCCAGACGACCTTGATGACGTTCCAGCCGGCACCGCGGAAGAACGACTCCAGTTCCTGGATGATCTTGCCGTTACCGCGCACCGGGCCGTCGAGACGCTGCAGGTTGCAGTTGACGACGAACGTGAGGTTGTCGAGGCCTTCGGTCGCAGCCACATGTGCGAGTCCACGCGATTCCGGCTCGTCCATCTCGCCGTCGCCGAGGTACGCCCAGACGTGCTGATCGGAGGTGTCCTTGATGCCGCGGTCGTTCAGGTAGTGGTTGAAGCGCGCCTGGTAGATGGCGTTCATCGGGCCGAGGCCCATCGACACCGTCGGGAACTCCCAGAAGTCCTGCATCAAACGCGGGTGCGGGTAGGACGGCAGTCCGCCGCCCTCGTTCACATGGCTCGCTTCCTGACGGAAGCCGTCCATGCGCTCGGCCGGAATGCGGCCTTCGAGGAAGGCGCGGGCGTAGATGCCGGGGGAGGCGTGGCCCTGGATGAAGATGTGGTCGCCGCCGCCCGGGTGATCCTTGCCGCGGAAGAAGTGGTTGAAGCCGACCTCGTACAGCGCAGCCGACGACGCGTAGGTCGAGATGTGGCCACCGACGCCGACGCCCGGACGCTGTGCGCGGTGCACCATGATCGCGGCGTTCCAGCGGATCCAGGCTCGGTAGCGGCGTTCCATCGACTCGTCGCCGGGGAACCACGGCTCGTTTTCGGTGGGAATCGTGTTGACGTAGTCCGTCGATGTCAGCGACGGGAGCGCGACGCGGCGCTCACCGGCGCGCTCGAGCAACCTGAGCATCAGGTAGCGAGCGCGGTTGGGTCCGGACCTCTCCAGCAAGCCGTCGAACGACTCGATCCATTCGTTGGTCTCGTCGTTGTCGATATCGGGCAGGTACGACGCGACACCCTCACGGATGACGCGGACCCGGCCGTCCGAGCCCTTCTTGCCTGCAGACGATGTGTTCTGCCGTTCGCCGCTGTTCACTTCGGACAACGTGTGCACTCCTCAATGTGGCGGACGCTCGGTGTGGCGCCCGGTCCGGTAGCTCGCCCCTGTGACGGCGATCTACATTCCTCGTTCTCGTGATTCCTCCCCAATCCTGCCGCATCTCGTCGGTTCTGGTAGTACAGAGGTCCGATACCCACCAGTAGAAATTTATGTACGCAATTTCGGCGCGGTCAGCTTGCGCGAACGGCTTCGACCCTGTTCGCTTTGTCTACTGCACCCACAATTCAAGGAGGTCACCACCGTGGTCGCCGCGGCGGACGCTCAGAACTACGCTCAGAAACTTGGCATCACTCGCGACATGGTCGTTCAAGAGCTGGGCTGGGACGAGGACACCGACGATGATCTGCGCGCCGACGTAGAAGATGCGATCGGTGGCGAGACCCTCGACGAGGATTCCGACGAGGTGATCGATGTCGTACTGCTGTGGTGGCGCGACGGAGACGGTGACCTGGTCGATGCACTCATGGATGCCATCGGTCCGCTCTCGGACGATGGAATCGTGTGGGTCCTCAGCCCCAAGACCGGCATGTCCGGTCATGTGGAGCCCAGCGAGATTGCCGAGTCCGCTCCGACAGCCGGATTGACGCAGACCTCTGCGGCCAATCTCGGCGACTGGATCGGAAGTCGATTGGTTCAGCCCAAGACCCCTACCACCAAGCGGTAGGCCCATGCTCGACACAGGAAGACGGTTCTAGATGCCGATCGAGGTTGGCGCAGTTGCGCCCGACTTCACCCTCAAAGACCAGAACAACCAATTGGTCACGTTGTCGTCGTACCGGGACGTGAAGAACGTTCTGCTCGTGTTCTATCCACTGGCCTTTACCGGAACGTGCCAGGGCGAGCTGTGCCGAGTGCGCGACGAGCTACCGACATTCGAGAACGACGACACCGCGATCCTGGCGATCTCGGTGGGTCCGCCTCCGACCCACAAGATCTGGGCAGCAGAGCAGGGTTACACCTTTCCGCTGCTGTCCGACTTCTGGCCACACGGTGAAGTGGCTCAGGCGTACGGCGTGTTCAACGACAGCGCAGGATTCGCCAATCGGGGAACCTTCGTGGTCGACAAGTCCGGAATCATCAGATTCGCCGAAATGAACGGCCCCGGGGAAGCCCGAGACAGTTCATCGTGGGCCGAGGCACTCGCTCAGGTGAGCTGACCTGCGGAATTGTAGTTAGACAGCAGACACGATAAATTTCTCCAAGCGTTCCGGTGGCCCGGGGTAGTCCCCAGGCCACCGGCACACGGGCGTATAGCTCAGCGGTAGAGCTCTGGTTTTACACACCAGCGGTCGGGGGTTCGAACCCCTCTGCGCCCACCAGAGAAGCGACGATCGAACCCTTGACCACCGACGTCATTTTGAATTCGAGGTCATCCTCGCCCCGTTCGGCCGTGCGGTTCGTATCCGTCGGTGCGGTTCTGAGCCCTTCGATGAAATCCCTTGGCCTCTGTCTCCCTCCGGACAACCTCGAACTCGTCGACACTCGAGGGTAATCCGCTCGAACCATGGCCGGTTTTAGTCACGCCGGGCTTGGCCGGACGCGGCCTGTACGCGGCACCGAATAAAAAAGCATGCAGCTACGATCTCAGATTTATGTCGACGGCTGATTGATCGAAGACCGCGCGGTGGCCTTTGTTCTGGTCGAATTGCTTCGAGCGAATCGCCTGCTAATCCTTAAAGATATCTCGCGGCACCAAGCCGTCCATGGCCATCGCTGCCCATTTCAGGCGCTCATCTTCACCGTCACGTAGTCATGCCGGGTGGGTGCGCTCGACCGGGCGAACAGGCACTTATTCATCGTCGAGCCCTGGTCCGCTAAGCCCTGCCCGCGTAGGCGGATCCGGTGTCGCCGCGCGCCGCGCGTTGCGCGAGTCCGAACGGCTGTTGTCACGAGCGAGCTGTGGGAAAGTGGGCAGCGGGTCGTGTTCGCGCCCAAGTCGTGCGGACGTCTGAATTCGGCTGCAATAGGGCTGGCTGATCCGGGCTGAGCTGTGACTATCCCTTAGGTAACCGTAAGATCGGTTTCCTAGAGGGGGAGGCACCGGGTGGATTTAAGAGGATTAGAAGCATTCGTCGCAGTGGCTGAGTTGTCTTCTGTGACGGAGGCGGCACGAAAGCTGGGCTACGCGCAATCCACGGTGACGACGCAGATCAAGAACCTCGAGAAAGACCTGCGGGTGACTTTGCTCAACCGTGGGTCGACGGGAATGAAGCTCTCATCTGAAGGCTCACTCTTCCTGCCGCATGCAAGGGCGGTCCTCGCGGCCATCTCCGAAGCGCGTCAATCGGTACGAGGCGACGAACTACGTGGGCCGATGGTGTTGGGGGCGATGGAGTCGATTACGTCATCGAGAATCCTTCCCATGTTCGAGTATCTGTCGAACATGCATCCGGGCCTGACTGTTCAGCTGCGGCCCAGCCTCTGCGCGGAGGCAATAGAGGCCGTCGGACGGGGCGACCTTGATGCTGCGTTTGTAGTCGACGACAGAACCACGCTGCCTGGCGTCAGAACCGAGGTTCTGTGCGAAGAACCGCTGGCTTTGGTGTGTGGCCCGCGCCACGAATATGCGCATCAGGCGGCCGTCACTCTGGATGAGATCCGCGCGACCCGCGTGGTCGGTACCGAACCAGGATGTGCGTACCGGGATAGGTTTGAGGCGCTGCTCAGTCGCCCGGATGGTGAGCCATTCCCGATCGTCGAGCTCGGTGGGGTGGAGGCGATCAGACGAGCGCTGCTAACGATCGACGCGGTAGCCCTGCTGCCCCGCGTGACCGTGAAGGATGCGCTGGATGCAGAAGAACTCATTGAGGTGGCATGGGAGGTGCCATTTACGGTGCGGACGCTGTTGCTTCATCCAGAAAGTCGGCGGGTCACTCGTAAGGTTGCTGAACTTCTGGTGGCTGCACGCAAGGTGGCCGGAGAGCAGACTACGTCCGCACCGTAAATCGAAACGCGCAGGAGACCCGACGGGCTAGCGCTGAGTCCGCGCTGGACCGATCACAGGAGTCGACGATCCTGTTCAGCACGGTAGCGAGAATTCCAAAAAGACCGGCGCACATAGGTTCTCTGCAACCACCGATCCGAGCCGTCGTGCCGAGCAACGAAGCTGCTCCGGGCATGCAGGCCCTTGCGGTTGTTGATGATCAGTGCCTGGCCGGGACGCAAGGCGACCTCATGGGCGACCTCCTGACATGCGACCTGAAAGGCGTCGAGCGCCAGCTCGCCGGCGCGGGTCAGGGCGACGATTCCGTTTGCCGACGTCGCCACTTCCGGGAATTCATCGGGGCCGGTGATGATTGGGGTCACATCTGACAAGACCTGATCCTGCCCGACCGCGCGGCAATAACTGCCAGGCGCGTTCAACTGAAACTGCGCCTGTCGGAGTTGCTCGGTGTGGCTGGGGCTAAGTCGGGAAACCACATCGCGCGCATCCGCATAGTAAGTCAGGGCTTTCCCTTCAGGGTCCGATCTGACGCACAGGAGAATCAAAAAGTCGGGGTTTGCGAGCGTGTAATGGCCGATCGGGTCGTGAATGATGTCGTTGTGGAAGTTCAAGAACACGGTCGAACCCATATTGGTCTGTGTGTTGGCTCCACTTTGCACAGGGATGACGTCGTGGACGAGCTGCCCGTCCTTCTCCGAATGCACGCCGTATGGCTCACCAACCAACGCTGAAAGGCCGAGAACAGTCCCCTCCGAAACGTACGTGGCTTTGTTGTTTGCCGGGCCACCGTCAGGCGGTGTATCCGGCAAAACCGGATCGGTAGGGAGTCCAGTGAGGAGAGTAACGCCGGGCGTATCAGGGTGTCTGCCCGCGTCGAGGATCTGTTGGAGATCTTCTGTGTCGAGAATGGACGCGAAAGCTTGCAGTAGTTGAGTTGTCGACAGATCGGGATTGTCGGAGGGATTCTCCATCTCGATCAACTTGTCTCGGAGCCCTGATGTTACCGATGCAGGTAAGTCGATCCGGCCGAGTGTCTTGCGTGCCGCAATCACGGTGGTCATTTGCGATCTCTTTCAGTCCAGGGTGTTGGTTGAGTCAGGTGGTGGTGAAGGTTTCTGATTGGCGGTGTAGTTCGCGCCCAAGGTCGATTGCGGCGTTGGTGTTCTCCACGATGTAGTCGGACGCATGGCGACATCGGACCACCGACACTAGGCGTGCCCCCGTGATTTCGGCCGGCACCTCACGTCTCGCCATCAGAGCCTCGATGTCGGTGTAGCCACCCGTCACGACTACAACATTCTTGTAGTCACCGTCCTCGACTCGGATACACGATAGGCCGCGGTCCAGTAAGTACTTGAGGGTCAGATCAGCGTCCTCGGGTGTGGCCGCGCCGAGGACAACGGACTTCGTATCGATGATGACGGCAGTTCGCATGTGACTGACTTCGCCCGTCACCGTGGTGCCAATGTGATAGTCGCCATGGTTGACGCGGCATTTGATGGTGATCCCATGAGCCCGCGCAACATCAAGGGCTCGGCGGTCCAGAACCTTCGCACCGCGCGACGCCATGGTCCGCGCCACGTCGTAACTTAGTTCGGGCAAAAGGTGGACGTCGGACACCAAACGGGGATCAGCTGTGTAGACGCCGTCGACGTCAGAATAAATTTCGACGGTGTCTGCATCGATCGCGCTCGCAATGATCAGTGCAGACAGATCACCACTGTTTTTCCCCATCCATGTGAATCGACCCGATGAGTCTGCGCCGTGGCCGCTTGCTACACACAGAATGTCCGCGTCCTCTAGGGCCTGCCAGAGCAGTGCGGTGTCAACAGACTGAATTCGCGACCACAGGGGCGTACGGTCGGTGACAATTCCGTTCTGATGACTGTTCAGTGCATCAGCTCTTGTCCCACTAGCTTCTACTGCAGCCGCGAGAAGCACCGCAGACTCCGTGTCCGGCAAACTGAACAAGGTCGCCGCATACTTCGCACCCGCGTTTGGGTTTACCTGGTGTATCCGGCCACGGGCGGCTTCCGTGGCTCCGGGCGGTGCTGATACAACAGCAATGATTGGCATGGAATGTTCGCGATGCACTCCGATCAGGTACTCGGCGATTCGCTTGTAGTCACTGTGGCCGTTCAGAAAGGTCGATCCTCCGAACTTGACCACAAGGGGTGTCAAGCGGCTCATGCAACCGCTCCTATATTGACACGTTCCGCGATCTGAATCGCGTTGAGGGCTGCGCCAATCCGAACGTTGTCCGCTACGAGCCAGAGCCACAACGCATGCGGGTTGCCAGGGACGGCCCGGATGCGGCCGACGTGAACACGGTCATGGTCGCTAATCGTTGCGGGACTAGGGAACTCCGTGGCGTTCGGATAGACAGTCACCTCGACCGCAGTCGAGAGCGCCTGCACCACTTCGCCTACGTCGACTCGATCTTCAAATTCGATGTAGACCGATTCTGAGTGGCAGTTGAAGACAGGGACGCGCACGCACGTCGCGGTGACAGCGATGTCAGGGTTGTTCAGGATCTTTATCGATTCCTGGGTCATTTTCTGCTCTTCGAGCGAAAACCCAGTGTCCAACGGGACGTCGATCATCGGAAGTACATCGAAAGCTAACATTCGTCCAAACCGGTCGGACTCTCGACGGTCAACAGCGTTCTCGGCTATGACGGCACGGGACGAATTGCGGAGTTCGTCCAGACCGCGGAGTCCTTGACCGGATGCTGCCTGAAAGGTGGTGACGATGACTGTCCGTGGCGACCAGGACTGCAGGGAATGCAGAACTCGCACCAGTGGGATTGTCGAGCAGTTCGGATTGCCGATTATTCCCGAGGTCGGCCGCACCTCGGCGAGACCACCGTTCACCTGGGGAACGATAAGGGGACTGTCAGGATCCATCCGGAATGCATTCGTGTTGTCGATGACAAGTGCGCCGGCCGACGCAGCTTCACGCGCCCACTTCTGACTGACTGATGTCCCAGCCGAAAAGAACGCGATGTCAGTGTCGGAGAAGTCAAATGTGCTGAGTGCCTGCACTTCCAATTCACCGCCCGCGAAGGGCACCGTGCTTCCCGCAGATCGGTCCGAGGCTACCGCGTCAATATGGCTGTGCTGGAATTTACGGTCGTGGATGAGCTCTAGAATTGTCGTTCCGACAGCGCCAGTGGCACCGACGACCGCGATTCTTGGGGCGTCGGCGATCATCGTGTTGCCGCCGGCGCTTCGAGGGGAGCCGCGGCGGCATCCGCTTTGGCCTCAGAAGTGGCCTTGCGACGTCCACCCACGTTGAAGCTCACGGCGAGACTAGCTGTTCTTCCCGGGGACGTTGTGGACGGTCAGTCGCTCGATGGGTGACTTGCCGCCGATGCCGGTATGGGGTCGGTGGTGATTGTAGTGATGGATCCAGTCTTGGTAGGTCGCCGCTCTGGCTTCGTCGGAGAGGTAGGTGTTCGCGTAGGCCCATTCCTGGTTG
>NZ_NOYS01000002.1:0-687 GCF_002258475.1 Rhodococcus sp. 06-1460-1B | reverse complement strand
TGGAGATGCCGTTGATCGATTTCTTTTCCCGGGGTGGGTCGTTGAAGTCGTCGTGGTACGGCGATTGCCTGCCGGAGCGGGATTTTCCGATGTTGGTCGATCTGTACGAGCAGGGTCGGTTGCCGCTGGAGAAGTTCGTGACCGAACGGATCGGTTTGGGTGATATCGAGGCGGCGTTCGAGAAGATGCATCAGGGCACGGTGCTGCGTTCGGTGGTGGTCCTGTGAGCGGGCAGTTGCGGGTCGAGAAGGTGGTCACGTCGGGGACGTTCGCGCTCGATGGTGGCGAGTGGGAGGTCGACAACAACATCTGGTTGGTCGGTGACGACGACGAGGTGGTGATCGTCGATGCTGCGCATACGGCCGGTCCGATCGTCGATGCGGTCGCCGGTCGGCACGTGCAGGCGATCGTGTGTACGCATGGTCACAACGATCATGTGACGGTTGCGCCGCAGTTGTCGGGGGAGTTGGATGCGCCGATTCTGTTGCATCCGGCCGATGATGTGTTGTGGGAGCAGACGCATCCGGGCGTCGGGCATTCGGTGCTCGAGGACGGTCAGCGGATCACCGTCGCGGGGACGGAGATCGTGGCGTTGCATACTCCCGGTCATTCGCCGGGGTCGAGTTGTCTGTATCTGCCCGAGGCGGGTCAGTTGTTCTCGGGGGACACGTTGTTCTCCGGTGGGCC